>CALGIH010000109.1 GCA_937916035.1 uncultured Lacinutrix sp. | reverse complement strand
AGGTCAATACATAGAGTACCAAGCAGGGAAATTATTCAACCAAGCATCACCAGGAAGTACCTTTTCGCCTTTTAAGCACAAAGAATTTGAGCCTTATGCTTCAGATATTATGACTGAGTTATGGTTTCCATTAAAAGATACCAAAGGCATGGTTGCAGCTTCCGAACATGCTGTTCTTAATGTTGAAACATCGGCAGATTCCTTAACAGTTTATGTGAGTGCTTTAGAAGCTCTCTCAGAAAATTTAGTAATAATTCAAGGTGATAATAAAACAGAATTTGAATTAACTCTTAAACCTTTAGAAGTTTTTAAAACTTCGATAAGTCTTAACCAAATGGATGATTTCAACATTCAGCTTGGCGATAAACTACTTCAATATTCATCAAAAAAAGAAGATCACTTAGTTAATAGACCAATTAACCATAAAATCGATTTTAATTGGGATTCTGCTTATGGTATTTACACAAAAGCTTTGGAACTTGAAAAACAACGTCAGTACGAAGAAGCTTTAAAAGAGTATCACAATTGCATTGAAAAAGATGCAGGATTTTTACCCGCTTACAGTAGGTTATCTTTAGCTTATTACCGAAAAATGGATTACAAAAACGCTTTAAAATATAGCGAAGAAGCCTTATCCATTGATACTTACCATCCAGAATCAAACTATGCTTATGGCCTTATAAATCAGAAGCTTGGTCATATCACTGATGCCAAATCTGGTTTTTCATTAGCATCTCAATCCGCAAGCCTTCGCTCCTCTTCGTTTGTTGAATTAGCGAAGTTATTTTTAAAAGAAAGCAATTACACTAAAGCACTTCATTATACGTCCAAGGCAATTGATTCTGATAGCAACAATATTTTAGCCTACATGATTCAAGCTTTTGCTAACAGGCATTTAAACAATAAAGAAAAAACCATCAATAGCATTCAAAATATTTATAAGCTCGATCCTCTTTCAGATTTTGCCAGATTTGAAGAAGTTGTTTTAGGTAAAACTGATTTAGCAGCATTCAGCAGTAAAATCACTAATGAATTACCTTTTGAATCATATTTAGAATTGGCTGCAACCTATCTTCAATTCAATGACATTGAAGCTGCAATCTCTGTGTTAAAGGAAGGTCCGCAACATCCAATAATAAATCTATGGCTTGCAAATCTTGATGTTAATAATCAAAAAGAATATCTAGTCAAAGTTTTAAAGGCATCTGCCGAAATGGTTTTTCCGCATCGCATTGAAACTGCTGAGTTCCTTGAAGCAATCTTAAAAACCAATTCTCATTGGAAATTAAAATATTATTTGGGTCTTATCTATTGGCATAAAGGGTTATCTGAAAAAGCATCTGTATTATTTGAACAATGTAAAAACGAGCCCGATTTTTCAGCATTCTATTTAACAAAGTTGAAGTTAATTGAAATGACTTCTTCCGAAGAAAAACCTCTCCTTCTGAAAGCATTAGAATTAAATCCTGATGATTGGCGAACAGCTTTAGCTTTGAGTAATAACTACTCAACCAATAATGAAACTTCAAAAGCCATTGCCATTGGCGAAAAATTCATAAAACTATATCCTGAAAATTCACAAATAGGGATGAATTATGCGTCTGTTCTGCTAAAAGACAAACAATATCTGAATGCATTGAATTTCTTAGAAGGCTTTAATATTTTACCATTTGAAGGCTCTACCGAAGGGAAAAAGATTTACACCTTAGTTTGTATTAAATTAGCCTTGCAATCTTATAATAACAAAAACTATGAAGAGGTTATTATGTATGCAGAAAAGGCAAAACTATGGCCTAGAAATCTAGGTGTTGGAAAACCTTATGATGTTGATGAACGGCTTGAAAATTATATCATTGCCAAAGCAAATGACAAACTTGGAAACAAATCAAATCTTCAAAAATTAAAAAAGGAATTACTCAAAACACCTTCAGATGTTGAATTAACACTTGAAGCTATAAAAACACTAAACTAACACGACCTTATGAACCAACTAGGCAAATTAACAGTTATACTCTCGATACTAGTATGCTCATGTTCCGGAAAAGAAACAGATAATGCCAATTATAGAAATAAAGATGTATCAGCATCCAATTATAATATGCTCTACGAAAGTGGTAATTGGGAGCATCCAAAATACAAAGAAGCCTTTGAATCTTTAGGAAACCAAAGGGTAGTTATTGAATTAGGAAGTGATGATTTTAGTAATACGCAAGTCACAATTCCATGGAGACGACGTGATAACCATCCAGAAGAAAAAGACGTTATTATTTTGGATGCTAAAACAAACACAATAGTTGAAAACAAATATGTTGTTGAGAATAACAACGAATTCGGTCATATTGTATTTCAACCAAATCAAGATTCAAAAACATATTATGTATATTATTTCCCACATGAATCTACGGGTTCTTATTACCCTAAATTAACTTACAAAACACCAACACAAACAGAAGATAAAGCATGGCTTAATGAGATTGAACAAAACAAAAATGAAATTAATAATCTTCCAAAAGCAGAAGTAAAAGCTATTCAGTC
>CALGIH010000108.1 GCA_937916035.1 uncultured Lacinutrix sp. | reverse complement strand
CAAAGCAGTCTCAAAGAAACTTCCTAATACTCCAAAAGTTCAGGTATTTAAAACTTACGGAACAGCCATGTTGCTATTTGAAGATTTAGAAATTGAATTTGTAGGAGCAAGAAAAGAATCTTACAATGAAGACAGTAGAAATCCTGTAGTTGAAAATGGCACTTTGGAGGATGACCAAAACAGACGTGATTTCACCATTAATGCTTTAGCCTTAAATTTATCAGAATCTCAGTTTGGTGACTTACTTGACCCTTTTGATGGTGTTTCAGATTTGAAGAAAAAAATCATTAGGACACCTTTAAATCCTGATATTACATATAGTGATGATCCTTTGCGAATGATGCGTGCTATCCGTTTTGCATCACAACTCAACTTTGAAATTGAAAAAAAATCACTAGATGCCATTTCAAAAAACAATGAGCGCATCAACATTATCACAAATGAGCGTATTGTTGTAGAATTGAACAGAATCATAGAAAGTAACATCCCTTCCAAAGGGCTTTTATTACTTGAACAAACGGGATTATTAAAACATATTTTACCTGAAATTACCGCTTTAAAAGGCATTGATGAAATTGAAGGACAGAAGCATAAAGATAATTTTTACCACACTTTAGAAGTGGTTGATAATATCTCAAAGTATACTGATAACTTGTGGCTACGTTGGGCTGCTTTATTACACGATATTGGAAAAGCACCAACCAAAAAATTCAGCAAAAAAGTAGGTTGGACCTTCCATGCTCATGAATTTGAAGGCTCAAAAATGGTTTATCATTTATTTAAAAGGCTCAAAATGCCTTTGAATGATAAAATGAAATATGTGCAAAAACTAGTTTTTATGAGCTCAAGACCTATTGTTCTGGCTCAAGAAACTGTTACTGATTCTGCAGTGAGACGTTTAGTATTTGATGCTGGAAATTATGTAGATGATTTAATGACACTTTGTGAAGCAGACATTACGACTAAGAATCCTAAGAAATTCTCAACATATCATAACAATTTTACAATTGTTAGGGAAAAAATAGTTGAAGTTGAAGAACGAGATCATGTTCGAAATTTTCAGCCTCCAATTTCTGGTGAAGACATTATAAAAGCTTTTAATTTGAAACCTTCGCGAGAAATTGGACAAATTAAAGAGGCTATCAAAGAAGCTATTTTAGAAGGTGACATTCCTAACGAGTATGAAGCTGCTTATGCGTTGATGCTTAAAGAAGGAAAAAGATTGGGTTTATCAATTGCTAAACAATAAAGAATTGTCATTCCTGTGAAAGCGGGAATCCACTATAAATGTTACTAAAATAACTAAATTCCTGCTTTCACAGGAATGACAAAAATGAAAAAAGATAACAAAAACGTCATTTACTGGCTACTAATTGGCTGCACCCTAATTTTTATTATGGTTGTTATTGGTGGCATTACACGATTGACACATTCTGGACTTTCAATTTCTAATTACAAGCTTATTTCTGGAACTATTCCTCCAATGAACGAAGTAGAATGGAATGAAGCTTTTGAACTCTACAAACAATATCCTGAATACCAAAAACTCAATACTCATTTTGGTTTAGAAGATTTTAAATATATCTATTTCTGGGAATGGCTACATCGTGTTTTAGGTCGATTTATTGGTGTGGTTTTCTTTATTCCTTTTTTATATTTCTTAATTAGAAAACAACTCACTAAACCAACGATAAAAAAATCGATTATACTCTTGATTCTAGGAGGCTTTCAAGGATTTTTGGGTTGGTATATGGTAAAAAGCGGATTGGTTAATAATCCAGATGTGAGTCATTATAGGCTCGCAGCACACCTTACAACAGCTTTCATAACATTTGCTTACACATTTTGGGTGGCATTAGATTTAATGTTCCCAAACAAAAAAGAGATTGATAAAAAACTAAGAAATTTGCTGCGGATTGGTTTAGGAGTGCTCATACTTCAAATTATTTATGGTGCATTTGTGGCAGGACTAGATGCGGGATTTATCCATAACCATTGGCCAATGATGAACGAAGGTAAGTTTATGCATGAAACCGTTTATATAGAACAGAATCCATTATATAAAAACTTCATTGAAGGAAAAAGCGGTGTGCAATTTGTGCATCGAATCCTGGCTTATTTTGTGGTCATCATCATTTTTATTATTTGGAATAAAACTAGGAAACTGGTTTTAACCAACCACCAAAAAAGTGGCGTGAATTTATTACTAGCAATGGTTGGAGTACAGTTTCTACTAGGCGTTTTAACCATTATTATGCACGTTCCTGTTTGGTTAGGTGTTGCGCATCAAGTTGGTGCTTTTATTTTACTATCCATCATGACATTTACCTTACATCGTTTCAGTAAATAAAACAAAAAAAACATACCTTTGCAACCTAATTTATTACCATGATTTACAGATTTAGAATCCTCTTTGACAATGACACTGAAGATGATATTTTTAGAGATATCGAAATTAGAAAAACTGATACGCTCGAAGATCTCCATAATGCCATAACTCAATCTTTTGGGTTTGATGGTGCAGAAATGGCATCGTTTTATGTTAGCGATGATGAATGGAATCAAGGTCAAGAAATTTCACTATTTAACATGAGTGAAGGCTTAGACCCAGTAAAACTCATGAATGAAACTACTATTGAATCTGTAGTTAATGAAGACCATAGAAATTTAATTTATGTATACGACTTCCTAAGCATGTGGACTTTTCTTGTAGAATTAGGTGAAGTAGTAGAAGAAGCTGAAGGTGCAGATTATCCTAATCTTATGTTTGTACATGGCCAAATTCCTAATGAAGCTCCAATAAAAGAATTTACTGCAGAGAGCGACGATCTTGATGGTTTTGATGACGAAATTGACGTTGATGACTATGAAGATTTAGATTTTGACGAAAACTGGAATTAAATACGTCTAAAAATTATGAGTGCTAACATCTTGATAATTACGCTTCACAAAATCTAAGGCGTTCTTTAAAATGTCTCCCATGCTTTTACTTTTCATAAACTTAAGATCATTCGTGTATTCGTAAATTTTCGCTTTTAGCAAATCAATATTACCTTTCGTAGAAATTGTATCATTAACCATACAATCTAAAAGCTCTTCAATTCTATCGTGGTAACTTATCATTCGTTTTGCAACAATAGAACGTTCTTCAATTTTATATTGGTCTATGGATTCTTTTTGAAATCTTTCAGAAACCATCTTTACCATTTCATAATTCTCTTTAAAAAACTGAGGTCTGTAAATATTAAACTTTCCTTCAAAGGATTGCTGATCAAAATCAATGGCTCTAACTTTATAAACTACATGATCAAAATCATGTGTTGCAACAATTACATAATTATAAGAACGCATATCTCCTAATAGGCGTATCATACAACGTTCATTGAACTTAACAAACTCTTTGGCTATTTGAGATTTTTCTGTGTTAGTACAATTTGGTAACATTGTTTTAATAAACTCATCACCAGGAATACCTGCAATATGTTCTTCAATCAAAGTGTCTTTATGAACCAGGAAATTTAAATTGTAAGGTGAAAGCATGTGCTCCAATTCTAAGCCATAAATACGAGAAGCATCAGCTTTCTTAACATAGAAATAAGTGTAATTATCATTTAAAATATTTCTGATTTTTATGCGAAACGGTTTAGAGTTTCCAAACGTGCAGTAATCAATCGCATCAACACTTAAAAAAGGAATGGTTCTTTTGTTACCATCAGAATGCAAAAGGGTATAGACTTTTTTCAAGCTCAAATCTATTTCCTCGCGTTCAAATTGATTATAGTAAACGCGAATCCATAACGTATCTTCATCATTTTTATCGTACACAGTTACTGAGCCTTGAAAGCGCAGTAAATCATCATAAAAAATTGGCAACCTAATATTTCTGTTGTATTCAGATAAATAGACATTCAATTTTTCTGTAATTGGATACGAGGGTTTCTTTTTCGAAATTTTTAAATCTTCCATAAGATTTTACTTCATCAAATTTAAAACAATTAATTGTATGCTGTAACAAAAAACCATAGCTTTCGTCTTACTTTTATACTAATCAATCAAATTAATAATTTGGAACCAATTTTAAGTATTAATAACCTTACTAAAAAGTTTGGTTATCTAACGGCCGTAAATGATCTTTCATTTACAATAAATAGAGGCAACGTTTACGGAATATTAGGACCTAATGGTAGTGGAAAATCGACTACTTTAGGTATCGTTTTAAATGTTGTGAACAAAACTTCAGGAGATTTTAAGTGGTTTGATGGAAACATCACAACGCATGATGCACTTAAAAAAGTTGGTGCTATCATTGAGAATCCAAACTTTTACCCATACATGTCAGCCTATGATAATCTTAAATTGGTATGTAAAATTAAAGGTGTTGATTTAAGCAAAATAGATGAGAAACTAGAGATTGTAGGTCTAATGGACCGTAAGAATAGTAAATTCAAAACCTATTCTCTAGGCATGAAACAACGATTAGCTATAGCTTCAGCACTATTGAATGATACTCAAATATTAATTCTTGACGAACCAACAAATGGACTTGACCCTCAAGGCATACACCAAATTAGACAAATCATTAAAGACATAGCTGTTGAAGGCACTACTATACTTTTAGCTTCTCACCTTTTAGACGAAGTAGAAAAAGTATGTACACATGTTGTAGTGCTTCGTAAAGGAGTGAAATTATATTCTGGTCGCGTTGATGAAATGATTTCGAGTCATGGTTTTTTTGAATTAAAAACTAGTAAAAAAGATGACCTATTAAAGCTTCTTGAAAATGATTCTGCATTTACCAAAATCACAGTTAAAGATGAATTAATTAGGGCATTTCTAAGCAACCCAATGGAAGCCTCAACCTTTAACAAACTGATGTTTGAAAAAGGCATTACGCTTTCGCATTTGGTACAACGTAAGGAAAGTCTAGAAGAACAATTCTTACAACTAACAGATAATAACTAATCAAAATGTTACGTCTTTTACAATTAGAATTACAAAAACTTTTACTCAATAGAACGAGTAAAATTCTCATATTTATATCATTTATTTTACCATTTTCAGTCTTAATTTTATCATCTATAAAAATTGATTTCTTTGGTTTTTTTACTTTAGAACTAGGCGAATTAGGCATTTATAATTTCCCAATCATTTGGCATATTACAACGTTTTTTGCATCGCAGTTCAAGTTTTTCTTTGCCATTGTAGTGGTGAGTATGATTGGTAATGAATACAGTAATAAAACTATTAAGCAAAACCTCATTGATGGCTTAAGCAAAAAGGAATTTATCCTTTCAAAATTTTACACCATTGTTTTCTTTTCATTGGTAGCAACTGTATTACTATTTTTAATTTCTCTACTCATTGGTTTATACTATTCCAGTTACAATGAGCTGAATATTATACTTTCTGGAACTGAGTTTTTACTCGCCTATTTTGTAAAGCTAGTTGGCTTCTTTAGTTTATGTTTGTTTGCAGGAATGCTAGTAAAACGCTCTGCATTTGCACTAGCTTTCTTATTTGTTTTATATTGTATTGAGTGGCTTTTAGTCCTTTTAATTTATTGGCAATCAGATTATGACTTAGCATCAAAAATTCAAAGTTTTTTTCCACTTGATTCAATGTACAGATTAATAGATGAGCCTGTCAGGAGAATTGTGATGACAAAATTTCCTGATAAAACAGAAATAGCCTATGACTACGCATTGCATTGGTATGAGCTTGTTATTGTGCTTGTTTGGACTGCAATATTCGTCTTTTTATCGTATAGATTATTAAAAAAACGAGATTTATAGCTATATTTATCAGCTACATTGCTTGTAAATGAAAAAAATCATCCTAATACTCTCCCTCATTATTTGGGTTAATTCGTCAGCTCAAAACGAAGCTGCCAATTGGTTTTTTGGCCAAAATGCAGGCATTCAATTTGATAATACTGGATCTTTAATTGGCTCAGTTAATGGAGGACAATTAAGTACTTTGGGAGGTTGTACAACTATTTCAGACACCAATGGAGATTTACTTTTTTATACAGATGGTCGCTTAGTCTATAATCGCAACCATACGCTCATGCCTAATGGTACAGGACTTTTTGGTGATCCTTCAAGTACACAATCCGCATTAGTAGTACCACAACCTGGTAGTGATACCTTTTATTATATTTTTACTGTAGATACCACCATAGGAAATGGCGATCCAGATTTTGGTTTTAATTACTCCATTGTGGATATAACTCTGGATGGAGGATTAGGAGATATTACAGCTAAAAACGTAAACTTACTTCAAGACAGTTCTGAAAAAATCACTGCTGTTCTAAAAGACTGTGCATCTCAATCTATTTGGGTAATTACATTAGCAAATCTTGGTGGCATTAGTGCTCCTTACGACACTTATCATGCCTTTGAAGTTTCTACAACTGGTGTTAACACAACTTCGGTTAAATCCACTTTTCCATTCCCAATTGGTGATCCAAGAGGACAGATAAAGGTGTCGCCAGATGGTAAGAAATTTGTATCAGCAAATATGGGAGCTGGTCTATTCTTGTATGATTTTGATTCTACTACAGGAGTTGTGTCTAATAAGCAAAATTTATCTATTTCCTCCTTTTCAGGAGCATCTTATGGCGTGGAGTTTTCCCAAAATAGTAAAAGGCTTTATGTTCATTCCTCTAATGATGAAGATGCAACTGGACCTCCAAACATGCATCAATCAACACTCACACAGTTTGATTTGGAAGCCGCCAATATTCAGGGTTCAGAATTTACAATAGACCAACGTCAATTGTACAGAGGGTCATTACAACTGGCAGCAGATGGAAAAATTTATAGAGCTTTAAGCGCGAATTACACAATTGGATTACCTGCATTAGGCGTTATTGAAAATCCAAATGCTCTAGGTCCTGCAGTATTTTATACACACAATGCGGTTGACTTATCACCAAATGTATCAACCCAAGGCTTACCTCCTTTTATTCAATCGTTTTTTAATGATCAAATAGATATTATTCAAAATGGAATAAGCTCAACCGAATTATCACTTTGTATTGGTGAAAACTACACCTTAGCATATCAAGATATTCCTGGAGCAGTTTATACTTGGATGAAAGGTGGTGTCTTATTAGCTGAATCTGATTTTTATTTAGTGGTTACTGGCCCTGGAGTTTACACCTTGAATATTGAATTTAACAATGGTGCTTGTGAAACATTTGATGGGGAAGCGATTGTATCTTACTTTGAAGTTCCTATTGCCAACCAACCTATAGATATTAATCTATGCGGTGATGAAGATAACGATGGACAAGAGACTTTTGATTTTACTACTAAGGATGTTGAAGTTCTCATAGCTCAAGATCCAATGACTTTTGAAGTGAAATATTTTGTATCTCAAGATGATGCAGATAATAATGTTAATGAAATAGTTGGTAATTATCTAAACACCAGTAATCCTCAAGAAATTTTTGTTAGAATTCAGAACATTGACTATTATGGGTGTTTTGATACAACCTCTTTCAATATAGAAGTATTCAATACGCCAACTGCAAATCCGGTTGCTGATGTTGAAGTCTGCGATGATGATATAGATAGCAACGACACCAATGGTCAAGTAACAACTGATTTATCTGATGTTGATCCTATTGTTTTAGGAAGTCAAGATGCCACTGCATATAATATTACGTATCATGCATCACAATTAGATGCAGATTCAGGTGCAAACGCATTGCCAACAACATTTTACAACACAATCCCAAATACACAACAAATTTTTGTTAGAATTGAAAATGTATTGAATACAGACTGCTACGATACAACGTCATTCAATATTATTATAAATCCGCTTCCTGTAGTTTTTGATTCATTGTTATTTCAATGTGATTACGATGGAAACCCTGATGGTTTTACACTGTTCAATTTAACCGAAGCTCATGATGCGTTAACAGGAAGTGTTTCAGATTTGTCAACACATTTCTATTTAAGTTTAGCTGATGCTCAAAGCGATATGGATGAAATTAATGGAACCTCTTTTAGTAATACTGTAAATCCTCAAATTATTAATGTAAGAGTTGTAAATGACATCACTGGTTGCTATAGACTCGCTGAATTAACACTAGATGTAAGTGCTACAACGGTTAACGACGCAGCCCTTTTTGAGTGTGATACTGATGATATTGAAGATGGTTTTTTTGAGTTTGATTTATCAGAAGCAAATACAACCGTTTTAGGCGGAACACCACCTGGAGTGACGCTTAGCTACTACGCAACTTCTGAAGATGCTTTGCTAGAAGTTAATCCGCTACCATTAAACTTTACGAATACAATAGTTAACTTTCAAACTATTTTTGTTCGTGCAGAAAATGATAATGCTTGTTACGGCATCAATCAAGTTGATTTAACAGTTTATGCCCTTCCCAATATAGAAATAGAAGATGAAACCATCTATTGTCTCAATACGTATCCAGAGACAATCACATTAAACGCTGGGTTAAATAGCGGAAATCCAAATGACTTCGCCTACTCCTGGTCAAATGGAGAAAATACTTATGAAATTGAAATCAATGGAGCAGGGACATACTCTGTAACGGTTACTAATGTCAATGGTTGTTCAAAAGAAAGAACTATTACTGTGCTGCCTTCAAACATTGCAACCATTAATAACATTGATGTTGTAGATGCTACCTCAAACAATATTATAACCATATTAGTTTCTGGCGAAGGAGATTATGAATTTGCAATTGATAATATTAGTGGGCCTTATCAAGACGGTAATGTATTTGAAAATGTTTCTCCAGGGTTACACACAGTTTACATAAGAGATAAAAATAATTGTGGTATCGTTGAAAATATTGTTTCTGTTATTGGCTTTCCAAAATTCTTTACTCCAAATGGTGATGGTTATCATGATACATGGCAAGTGTATGGTTTAAACCATAGCTCACAACTTGAAAGCATCGTTTATATTTTTGACCGTTTTGGTAAATTAGTTAAACAATTATCTCCAACTGGAATTGGCTGGGATGGCACATCTGGGGGTCAACCACTTCCTACAAGCGACTATTGGTTTCATGTAAAACTCCAAGATGGTCGTACATTTAAAAGTCACTTTACTTTAAAGCATTAATTCTCCTTTTTTAAGAGTAAAACAACTATTCAACTTAAGTTGGTATGATTTTATGTTAAAATGTTAAAATGTTAAAATAATACGTATTTCATCGATTAAATATTGTATTCCATCGCTTTTTTATTATTTTTGGAGGTATAACCCAAATTATATGCATTGCAACCGAAACAAGAAAAATTTCAATGTATAATTGATCAGCTACTTCTCAACTATAAACACATTTTGTTTTTATGTGTTCTATCTTGTTCAGCAGTCATCAATTCACAAAATATACTAGTAGACAACTCTTATTCTGCTCAACAACTTATTGAAAATAATTTTGTCCAAGGCTGTGTTGAAGTTTCAAACATCACATCAAATATCAATGGAAGTGTAAATGGATTTAACAGCTTCGCCTATTTTGAGCGAGATTTATCTAACTTCCCTTTTGAAAACGGAATCATGCTTTCAACAGGTGATGCAATTTCTGGAGGAAACGCAATCAATACCAATGTATTAAACGAAGGAGAAACGTCATGGGGAACTGATCCAGATCTAGAAGCTGCACTCGGAATCACAAACACATTAAACGCAACAACTATAGAATTTGATTTTATCTCTATTACAAACTTGATTCAATTTAATTATCTATTGGCATCAGAAGAATATCATGCTAATTTCCCTTGCGATTACTCAGATGGTTTTGCCTTTTTAATTCGCGAAGCTGGCACAAGTGATCCTTACCAAAATATCGCACTTATTCCTGGAACAACAACTCCAGTAAACACAAATACAATCCATGATGAAATTGTAGGCTTTTGTCCTGCTGAAAACGACGCTTATTTTGATGGCTACTCAATGGGAGATACCAATTATAATGGCAGAACGACAGTGCTTACAGCATCAGCTAACATTACTCCTAATGTACAATACCATATCAAATTAGTCATTGCA
>CALGIH010000107.1 GCA_937916035.1 uncultured Lacinutrix sp. | reverse complement strand
TTGTCATTCCCTCGAAGGAGAGAATCTTTTTAATTGAAATTAGTTGTTTGTTTTATGGATTCCTACCTATGTAGGAATGACAGTTTAAACAATTGCAAGAATATCACTTTCTCGCATGATTAAATAGTCTTTTCCTTCAAGCTTAAGTTCAGTTCCTGAGTATTTGCCATAAAGAACTTTATCTCCAACTTTCACAGTCATTGATTCATCTTTAGTGCCTTTTCCAACGGCCATAACTTTTCCTTGTTGAGGTTTTTCCTTTGCATTGTCTGGAATAATAATTCCTGAAGCCGTTTTAGTTTCAGCTGCAGCAGGTTCAATAACAACTCTGTCTGCTAATGGTTTAATATTTAAGCCCATTTGTATATGTCTTTTTTGATTATTAAAAATTAATTAACGTTAAAGTATTGTTCTAAAATTATGCCACGATTTTACAACTGACAAAATTTCATTAGGAAATGATTATAAACAAAAATGCCAACGTTTAACGTTGGCATTTTTGTTAATTGATTGCAACTATTATTGATTACTATCATTTACAACTGGATTAGTTTCAGTTGTTGTATTGATTGGAGTTGCATTGTTGTTTTCTAAAGGAATAGTTTGTTCTGTAGTGTCAGTATCTAAAGCTTTTGATTCAGCATCACCTCCAGCTCCTGGAATAGCTACATTAGAAAATAAGATTAATACTAAAAGTAAAGTAGCCAAAGCCCAAGTACTTTTATCTAAAAAATCGGTTGTTTTCTTAACGCCACCCATTTGTTGTGAACCACCACCACCAAATGTTGATGCTAGGCCTCCTCCTTTAGGGTTTTGAACCATCACTACTACTATTAGTAAGAAGGCTACAATTACGATAAGAATTAAAAAAATTGAAAACGTACTCATAATATTATAGTTTTATTCTTGTATTTCTTTTATTGCTCGAATTTGGTCTGCAAAGGAACCACTTTTTTCTGGATATTTCAAGCTTAATATTTTATAAGATTGAATTGCTTTTTCATATTGTTTTTGCTCTAAATAAATTCGCGCTAAAGTCTCTGTCATTAATGATTCAGGCTGAGTGTTACTGGTAATTGCAAGGTTTATAATTTGGCCTTCCTGTTTAATGGGTTTTATTTTTGGTTTTGTTTCTATAAATTTATCTATCAGATTTAACTTTTCTTCAAGTGAGCGTTGTGTTATAGTCTTATGATTTTCTTCAACTTCATCCTCTCGTATAATTGGTTTGAAGCTAGTTATTTTTAACCACTCTGAAAATGAATGCACTTCATTCTTGTCAAAATCTAGTGGTTTGCCAAGCTCTAATTTTTCTTCAGCAGTTTTTTCTATTGGTGTTGAGGTGTCAACAGTAATGATTGGTTCTTTGAAATTTTTAATTAGAACATTCTTTGCTTCAAAAAGTTTTGGGTCAAGAGTTGCTTCTGTATCTCTAATATGTTGTTTTAAGGCATCATCAATAATGACACTTTTTTTAACTGAGATATCTTCAACATCAGTCACTACAATACGTTTTAAATGTTCAGTATTTTGCTGAATTTGTTCAGAGATTTCATTTTGCAAGAAGGCTTTAGAGGTAATAAAATCGAATAGAATACTCCTATCTGTAGTATAAGCAGCAGTTGTTTTTAATTCTTGATTGTATTTAAAACTGCCCTTATCCTTCAGTCCTTTGAGATACATAGCTCTTGCGGACTGAAAATAAGGAAATTCATTGATTATAGAATTAACATCACTTATTTGCTCAGAGCTAAAATTTGCTGGATGCTTAAGTAAATATGTAAATTCTATTGTGTTCATTAAATTACCATTTAGCTAATGTAGCGTTAAAGATATCTTGTGTGATACGTTCAAAAATTTCTTCATGTGCTGCAGTTTTTTGACTTCCTACTAATTGAGAACTCCCAGGGTAATCATAGAAGAATGAAAATCTTTGGTCTAGCTCAGCTTCTGGATCATTTTTGTCATAGAATCGTACTTGAACCGAAATCGTTAATCGGTTTTGTGCTGCTCTATTATCAGAGGTGGCAGTAGTAGGAGAAATTCTATACTCTGAGATTTCACCTTCATAAACCAAATCACCATTGGATGTAACTAAACCTAAACTTGTTTGATTCGTTAGTAAATCTTGTAAAGCAATGGTGAAATCTCTTTCTAAACCAGGCTCAATTAAGGCAGAATTATTTTGAAAATAATTAACTTGAAATGTTTCAGCTTTTAAATCGCTAACACCTGTAAAAGAGTATTTCCAACAGCTTTGAGTTGTTGTTATTAGTACTAATGATAAAAGTGTATATTTTATTTTTTGCATTTTGTTTACATCATAAGATCCCTGTCTACACAGGAATTACAATTAATAAGTATTAGGTCGTTTCATGGTTATAAATGCGTAAATATAACCTGTATTATCGGCTACATCAAAATCAACATTAACTAATCTGTATCCTTGGTAATGTTTTTCGTTTACCAAATCTTCAGCTTCTTGCCTGATTTTTTCTGAGCGATTACGTGCAAACGTGTTACGAATCATAAATATTTCGACGGCTTTCATAATGTTTTATTAAAGATCAAACTGTTTTATTTTTCTATATAATGTGCGTTCGCTGATGCCAAGTTCAGAAGCAGCTAATTTACGCTTTCCGCTGTGACGTTCTAAAGATTTTTTAATTAATTCTAATTCTTTATCGTGAAGCGATAAGGTTTCTTCTTCTTCAATTTCTTCAGCAAAATGATATTTATCTTGTGAATTATTAATAATTTCAACTGGTTGAGAATTCTTTTCTTCTAACGATAAAACGCCTAACTCCTCTTTAATGTCTTCAGCATCATCATCACCATAAATTTTATTAATAAGTCCTTTATTATCCTTTTGAACATCTTGTGAATTACCTTTCTGCATCAACTCCATAGTGAGTTTCTTCAAATCGTTTAAGTCACCTTTCATGTCAAAAAGCACTTTATAAAGTATTTCGCGTTCGTTACTAAAATCACTTTCTTTTTTTGAAGTATTAATTACTGCTGGTAAATTATGTCCAGCATTTGGTAAATAATGCCTTAATATTTCTGATGTGATTTCGCGTTTATGTTCTAAAACAGAAACTTGCTCGGCGACATTTCGAAGTTGTCTAATATTTCCACTCCAACGATATTTAACAAGCATTATCACTGCATCGTCACTCAACTTAATAGTTGGCATTTTGTATTTTAAAGCGAAGTCGCTTGCAAACTTCCTGAACAGTAAATGAATATCTTCCTTACGATCTCTTAAAGCTGGAAGATGAATATCAATAGTACTTAATCTGTAATATAGATCTTCTCTGAATTTTTCTTTTTTAATAGCAGCAAACATGTCCAAATTGGTAGCTGCTACAATACGAACATTCGTTTTTTGCACCTTACTGCTTCCTACTTTTATAAATTCACCATTTTCTAGAACACGTAATAAACGTACTTGAGTAGTTAATGGGAGCTCGCCAACTTCATCTAAGAAAATGGTGCCTCCATCTGCCACTTCAAAATAACCAGAACGGGTTTGCGTTGCTCCTGTGAAGGATCCTTTTTCGTGACCAAAAAGCTCACTGTCAATGGTTCCTTCTGGAATAGCACCACAGTTTACTGCAATGTATTTTCCGTGTTTTCTATGTGAAAGTTGATGTATTATTTTTGGGATACTTTCTTTACCAACACCAGATTCCCCGGTGACCAACACTGAAATATCTGTTGGTGCAACTTGGATGGCTTTTTCGATAGCGCGATTTAATGCAGTATCATTACCGATGATTTCAAAACGTTGTTTTGTAGCTTGAACTGATTCCATAATATTTCCTGCGCAGGCAGGAATCTTTTTTATTTAAATTTTTTAGTAATATTCAAAGGTTGCATCAATCTTCTTTGCTCTGTTTTCTTTGTTTTTTAATTATTTTCTGAATACCCTATCGCCACACCTATAAGCGTTGCACTCGTACAATCATTCACTTTTACACTTACGAAATCGCCAACTTTATAATGTTCTTTTGGGAATACAGCAACGGTATTGTGTTCTGTTCTTCCAGACCATTGTTCAGAAGATTTTTTCGATTCTCTTTCAATTAAAACTTCCACAGTTTTATTTAAAAACAGCTCAGTTCTGTACTTATTATGTATTTGTTGTAATGCTACTACTTCGGCTAAACGTCGCATTTTTATAGCTTCAGGAACATCATCCTCAAGTTTTCTCGCAGCCATCGTTCCTGGGCGTTCTGAATACGCATACATATAACCAAACGAATATTTAACAGCCTCCATTAAGCTCAAAGTGTCTTGGTGGTCGTCTTCAGTTTCTGTAGGGAAACCAGTAATCATGTCTTGAGAAACCGTACAATCTGGCAAAATTTGTTTGATGTTACTAATTAACTGAATATACTCTTCACGTGTATGCTGACGATTCATTTCTTTTAAGATGCGATTGCTTCCACTTTGTACAGGAAGATGAATATAGTTGCAAATATTTTTATGTTTTGCCATAGACCTCACAACATCTAAGGTCATGTCTTGAGGGTTAGAAGTTGAAAAGCGAATACGCATTTTTGATTGTGCTTCTGCGCACAACTCTAACAAATTAGAAAAACTCACAGCAGTGGCTTTTTGAATATCACTTGCTTTATCAAAGTCTTTTTTCAAACCACCACCATACCATAAATAACTATCAACATTTTGACCTAATAAAGTGATTTCTTTAAAGCCTTTTGAGCCTAAATCATTAACTTCCTCTATAATACTTTGCGGATTTCTACTACGTTCGCGTCCTCTTGTAAAAGGAACCACACAAAACGTACACATATTATCACAGCCACGAGTAATTGATACATAAGCTGTAACGCCATTACTCTGCAATCTTACTGGCGAAATATCACCATAGGTTTCATCTTTTGATAAAATAACATTGATTGCGTTTCTGCCTTCTTCAACTTCGGCAATTAAATTTGGTAAGTCTTTATAAGCATCAGGTCCAACAACTAAGTCAACAATCTTTTCTTCGTCAAGAAACTTGTCTTTTAAGCGTTCAGCCATACAACCTAAAACACCAACTTTCATTTTTGGGTTGATCTTTTTTACCGCGTTGTATTTCTCTAATCGCTTTCTAACAGTTTGTTCGGCCTTATCTCTAATAGAACAGGTATTTACTAAAACCAAATCGGCCTCTTCCAAACGTTGGGTTGTGTTAAAGCCCTCCTTGGCTAAAATAGAAGCCACAATTTCACTGTCGCTAAAATTCATAGCGCAACCATAACTTTCTATATAAAGCTTTTTGGTATTATTTTTATGTTGATCTAAAACTAAGGATTGCCCTTGTTTATTTTCATCTATAATCTTCTCCATATTTATTTTCCACGAAAGTGGAAATCTCATTTTGTTTGAAAATGTCAATAAGTATGCAAAGATACAATTAATTTAGTTTTTATGACAAAGTGGCAGAGTGTTAAATGTAATTAAGAAAATAATTATATTTGAAGGCTAAACAAACATAAGGGACATGAACTACTCTGAAATACAATCTAAAATACAAAACGCACAACAATTAGATTTTGGGACTATATTAGACCTGATTTTTAAAATGTTTAAAGAAGTTTGGCTTAAAGGGTTTTTAATTGTTATTGTACTTGTTGTTTGTGCAGTGGCGCTTACATTGTTATTTGGCTTTATTGGTCTTGGCCCAGATCCTTTTGTAATGGATCCAAATGAAGGCTTTAATTTTTATAGTAATTATACAAGTAATGCTTTTTATTCTTTACCACAATCTATATTATTAGCTTCTTTAATTATTGGGTTATTGGCAGGTTTTTACAGAATTTGTAAAGAGTTGGATTTAAATAAAACGCAAAACCAAGATCTGTTTTATTATTTTAAAGGCAGACATATTCAAAAAATATTTATGCTAGGAATTATCTATGCTTTAATAGCTGTTATTGCTCAATCTTTATTTATTATACCTTATATATATGCTTTTGTGCCATTATCATTTTTTGCTATGGTTTTTTCAAATAATCCAGATTTAAGCGAAACCGAGATCGTGAAGCTAAGCTTCCGTTTAGGGACTAAGAAATGGCTTATCACCTTTGGATTGTTATTTGTGACAGGGGTTCTAGGAATGTTAGGTATTATTGCCTGTGGAATAGGTTTACTGTTTACTATGTCAATAGTTTACCTTCCAGTTTATTTCGTTTATCGTGATGTTGTAGGCTTTGAAGATGATAGCGAAATTATGAAAATTGGCACAGAATAAAACAAAAATAAACGCTATAAATACTTCTGAAAATCATTCTATTCTTAAACCTATTGTAATATAAATTAGGATTTTAAATTGTTTTTCATATACATTTGTAGCCTCAAAAAATGAATAATGGCGAAGAATTTAGTAATTGTAGAGTCACCTGCTAAGGCAAAGACTATTGAAAAATTTCTAGGAAAAGATTTTAAAGTGGAGTCCAGTTTTGGGCACATCGCAGATTTACCTTCTAAGGAATTAGGTGTAGATGTAGAAGGCGATTTCAAACCTAAATACGAAGTTTCTAAAGACAAGAAAGCAGTTGTTAAAAAACTGAAAGAGCTTGCTAAGAAAGCTGAAATGGTATGGCTAGCGAGTGATGAAGATAGAGAAGGAGAAGCAATTGCTTGGCATTTGGCTGAGTCATTAAACTTAGACAAAGACAAAACGAAACGTATTGTTTTTCATGAAATTACTAAGACGGCAATTCTTAAAGCCATTGAAAACCCAAGAAGTATAGATTATCATTTAGTAGATGCACAACAAGCACGTCGTGTATTAGATAGAATTGTTGGTTATGAGTTGTCTCCTGTGCTTTGGCGAAAAGTAAAAGGTGGTTTGTCTGCAGGACGAGTACAATCTGTTTCCGTGAGATTAATTGTGGAGCGTGAAAGAGAAGTTCAAGAGTTTAATCCGGAAGCATCATATAGAGTTGACGCTGAATTTTCTAATGAAGAAGGTCAAACATTTAAAGCAAAATTACCTAAGAATTTTTCAACTAAAGAAGAAGCTCAAAAATTCTTAGAGGCGAACATAAATGCTGATTTTAAAGTTTCAGGCTTAGAGAAAAAGCCTGCTAAAAAAGCACCAGCAGCACCATTTACAACTTCGACATTACAACAAGAAGCTGCAAGAAAATTAGGATTTTCTGTGAGTAGAACCATGAGTAATGCACAACGATTATATGAAGAAGGTCTCATTACTTATATGAGAACAGATAGTGTGAACTTATCTAACGAAGCTCGAAAAGGAGCGCAAGCTGAAATTGAAAGTTCATATGGATCAAAATATAGCACACCACGAAATTTTAAAGGAAAAGCTAAAGGTGCTCAAGAAGCACATGAGGCTATTAGACCTACAGATTTTTCTCAGCAAACAGCCAATGTAGAAAGAGACCAGTCGAGGTTGTACGATTTAATATGGAAGCGTGCAATTGCCTCACAAATGAGTGAAGCACAGTTGGAAAGAACCAATGTAAAAATATCTGCATCTTCACACAATGAGTTGTTTTTAGCTAATGGAGAAGTTATAAAATTCGATGGATTTTTAAAAGTTTATCTAGAAGGTACTGATGATGAAGATACTGAGCAAGAAGGCATTTTACCTGCATTAAAAGTTAACGAAAGTCTTTTAAATAATTACATTTCAGCAACAGAGCGTTATACAAGAGCTCCAGCAAGATATACGGAAGCTTCTTTAGTTAAGAAATTAGAAGAACTTGGTATTGGTCGTCCATCTACTTATGCACCAACTATTTCAACCATTCAAAATAGAAATTATGTTGAAAAAGGATCGGTTGAAGGAGAACCACGAGACTATGTACAACTTATTTTAAAGAAAAATAAAGTGTCAGAAAATGAGTTAACTGAAAAAGTTGGATCTGATAAAGGAAAACTAGTTCCAACAGACATTGGAATGATTGTAACCGATTTTTTAGTGAATCATTTTGAATCTATTCTTGATTATAATTTTACAGCAAGAGTAGAAGAAAGCTTTGATGATATTGCTGAAGGAAAGGTTGATTGGACTAAGATGATGAAGGATTTCTATAAAGACTTTCATCCTCAAGTTGTAGATGTACAAGAAAATGCTGAAAGAGAATCTGGCGAGCGTATTTTAGGAAAAGAACCAAAAACTGGTCGTCAAGTTAGTGTTCGATTGGGTAAATTTGGCCCAATGGTTCAAATTGGAACTGTTGATGATGAGGAAAAACCAACCTTCGCAAGTTTAACTCCAGAACAACAATTAAATAGCATTACTTATGAAGAGGCAATGGCTTTATTTCAGCTTCCTAAAGCATTAGGTGCTTATAAAGAAGAAGAAGTAGCGGTTAATAATGGTCGTTTTGGACCTTATGTTAAATTTGGGGAAAAGTATGTTTCTCTACCAAAAGGTATTGATCCTTTATCCATTGAATTAGAAGAAGCTATTGAGTTAATTAAAGAAAAAGAAAAAGCAGACGCGCCAATATATACCTTTCAAGAGCTTCCAGTTCAAAAAGGGAAAGGACGTTTTGGACCATTTATTAAATGGAACAATATGTTTATTAATGTCAATAAAAAGTACGATTGGGATAACTTATCTGATAAAGATATCATAACATTGATTGAGGATAAAATTCAAAAAGAAATAGATAAAGTGATCCACAATTGGGAAGACGAAGGTGTAAGAGTTGAAAAAGCTCGTTGGGGAAGACATAATATTTTAAAAGGGAAAATAAAAGTAGAGCTTCCTAAAACAGTAGATGTTGCTGAAATGACTTTGGCAGAAGCGCAAACATATATAGATGCCAAAACACCTAAGAAAAAAGTTGCTAAGAAGAAAGTAGCTAAGAAAAAACCCGCTAAGAAAAAGAAGTAATAAACTATGAATTTTAATTTTCTCTCACCAGTCCAAGACTTGGTTTTAGTGCATAATGAGCTTTTATCAATACAAGTGCTCGGGCGAAAATTGAAGATTCACTCTCAGCAAAATGGCATTCCAGACTTGGGTAATGTGAAAATTGCTATTATAGGTGTTCTTGAAAACCGAAATGATGTAAATTATATAGGGGAAGAATTAAGCCTTGGTGAAATAAGAAAATCATTATACGCATTGTTTCCAGGAAACTGGCATACAACGGTTGCCGATTTAGGTGATATAAAAAAAGGCGAATCTGTTGAAGACACCTATTTTGCATTGCAGACAACCATTTCAATTCTAATCGAAAAAAATATTATCCCAATAATAATAGGAGGAAGTCAAGATTTGACGTACGCTAATTATCGTGCTTATGATAATCTATCTCCAATGGTTAACATTGTTAATGTTGATTGTAATTTTGATTTAGGAGACTCAGTAAAGCCAATAAAAAACACTAGTTTTCTTGGTAAAATAATATTAGAGCAGCCATATAACTTATTTAATTATTCGACATTAGGTTACCAAACTTATTTCAATTCACAAGAAGAAATTGACTTAATGGATAAGCTTTACTTTGAATCTTATAGGCTTGGAGCGATTGCAACAAATATTGCCTTAGCAGAACCTGTAATGCGTGATGCTAATATTGTAAGCGTAGATTTAAAAAGCATTAGATCTGCTGAAATGAGTACAAAACAAAAATATTCACCAAACGGATTTGACGGAAAAGAAATTTGCGCCATTTCTCGTTATGCAGGTATAAGTAACAAAGTGTCTTCTTTCGGTGTTTATGAATATAAGCCATCAAAAGATGATGATGCAACCTCAATGCTTATTGCACAAATAATATGGTATTTTATTGAAGGTGTAAATTGTAGGGTAAAAGATGATGATTTTGAAGACGATAGCAACTACCAAAAATATATTGTTTTGGTGGAAGACGAAGAACTCACCTTTTTTAAAAGTAACAAAACAGGACGTTGGTGGATTGAAATACCTTTTTTACCAAATGTTAATAATAAATTAAAACGTCATACGTTATTACCATGCATGCATGATGATTACAACGCTGCATGTAGCG
>CALGIH010000106.1 GCA_937916035.1 uncultured Lacinutrix sp. | reverse complement strand
GGTAAAAGGCTTATTGAATGATTTGCTTAAAAACAGAAAGAAGAAAAAAGACACAGTAAATTAGACTTTTTTATTTTATTTTTTAAATTTTAATAATAAACACTAATTTATATTAGGATTTGTCAATAAAAAAGTTACATTGTAGGTTGTAGAATATCTAACTTAAAAAGAATATATGAGGCAATTAAAAATTACGAAACAAGTTACCAATAGAGAATCTAAATCCCTTGACAAGTATCTTCAAGACATTGGCAAAATTCAATTAATAACCGCTGACGAAGAAGTAGAGTTAGCACAAAGAATACGTGCTGGAGATCAAGAAGCTTTAGATAAACTTACAACTGCTAACTTACGTTTTGTAGTATCAGTCTCAAAACAATACCAAAATCAAGGATTAACATTACCAGATTTAATAAATGAAGGAAATGCTGGTTTGGTAAAAGCTGCGAAACGTTTTGATGAAACTAGAGGTTTCAAATTTATATCGTATGCCGTTTGGTGGATTAGACAAGCTATTCTTCAAGCATTAGCTGAGCAATCTAGAATTGTTAGGCTTCCACTAAATAAAATAGGCTCTATTAATAAAATAAATAAAGCGTATTCTTTCTTAGAACAAACTCACGAAAGACCACCAAGTGCTGAGGAAATTGCCCATACCTTAGACCTTTCTCTTAGTGAAGTTAAACAATCTATGAAGATTTCAGGAAGACATGTCTCGATGGATGCACCTTTAAGAGAAGGCGAAACTTCAACACTTTATGATGTTGTAAATTCTAATGAATCTCCAAGACCAGATTCAGATTTAATGAAGCATTCTTTAAATATTGAAGTGAATCGTGCTTTAGATATGTTATCAGAAAAGGAAGCGGAAGTTATTCGTCACTATTACGGAATAAATGATAAACATCCAATGAGTCTTCAAGAAATAGGAGATTCCTTTGGCTTAACACGTGAACGTGTAAGACAAATAAAAGAAAAAGGAATTAGAAGGTTACGTCATACTTCAAAAAGCAAAGTACTAAAAACGTATTTAGGATAATCTTAATTACACAAATTATAAACCAAAACTACAACATGTTAAAAATTCTTATAAAAGAAGGAGAAGGTATTGATCGTGCGTTAAAGCGTTACAAAAGAAAACACAGAAATATTAAAGTAATGCAAAACTTAAGAGAGGGACAATTTTTCACAAAGCCTTCTGTTAAAAGGCGTCGAGAAATTCAAAAAGCTTCGTACATACAAAACCTTAGAGATCAAGAAGACATATAATATTTTGTAAAATATTACAATTATAATAATCCCATTTGAAATTAGTTTTTAAGTGGGATTTTTAATTTATAGAAATAGAAACTACTAAGCCTTCATTTCCTCTAATATTAAAAACGGTTTGGTCGTCAAAAATGAGGTATTGACCCTTAATCCCTACTAAAGTGCCAATATATTCTTGTGCTTTAACTAGGTTTAAACTAGCCGGTTTTTCAGGATATTTGAGCACTGGGAATTCTAAATTAGTTTCAGAATTATTAGCTATGTAATACTCTTTGGCTTCATCTGGAATGTAGCCTTTAAGCCGTTCGCGCCAAACGACTAAATTCTCATCCTCAATATCATTTTTTAGCATTTTCCGCCAATTGGTTTTATCACCAACATAATCTTTTAAAGCTACTTCAGTAATTCCAGCTAAATAACGATTTGGCACCTCAACAATTTCAATAGCTTCGTGAGCTCCTTGATCAATCCAACGTGTTGGTACTTGACTTTTTCTAGTTACTCCTACTTTTACATTACTTGAATTTGCTAAATAAACAATGTGTGGTTGCAGTTGTACTTTTTTCTCATACTCCAAGTCACGATCTTCCTTATTTAAATGAGCTGTGCTTAATTCAGGACGAATAATCCAATCCGCAGCTTGTGGTATATCAAAAAAACAGCTTTTACAAAATCCTTGTCTATAAATGGTTTTGTCTAATCCACAATTAAGACATTGATACTTTACAAAACTGATTTTTAGTGTTTTATTTAATAACTGATTCATGTTTATAAAATCAGATTCGAACACTAAATAATACTGAATTGGACTTCTAAATTCCGTTTCCATTTTTGTTAAGACTCCTTGGTACTGCATAAAAAGATTTTCCTTATTTTAGACAACGTAAAGATAACCAATATATGCCAATTCCTTTAGTCAATTCTGTTGCTTCGTGGTTTTTGAAAAAGCGTTTTCATCAAATTGAATTGTTTATAAAATACCCTAATGAAGTTCAAAATGAACTGTTGCTTCAGCTTATTAATATCGCTAAAGACACTCAAATTGGTAAGCAATATGACTTTGCTTCAATTAATAGTTATGAAACTTTCGTTGAGCGTGTTCCTGTTACAACGTATGAAGAATATCAACATCTTATAGAAAAATCCAGGCAAGGTGAGAACAATATTTTTTGGCCTACACCTATTAAATGGTTTGCGAAATCTAGCGGAACCACCAATGCAAAAAGTAAATTTATTCCAGTTAGTGATGAATCTCTAGAAGATTGCCATTATGCGGCGAGTAAAGATTTACTCTGTATGTATTTAAACAACAACGAAAACTCACAACTGTTTACTGGAAAAAGTTTACGCCTTGGAGGGAGCAAAGAATTATACAGAGAAAACGGAACTGCTTTTGGAGATTTGTCTGCCATACTCATTGATAACATGCCTTTTTGGGCTGAGTTTAGCAGTACACCAAGTAACAAAGTCTCATTGATGAGCGATTGGGAATATAAAATGCAAGCTATTGTTAATGAAACCATCAACGAAAATGTAACCAGTTTAGCTGGAGTACCTTCTTGGATGTTGGTCTTATTAAATAATGTTTTAGAAACAACAGGAAAATCATCATTATTAGAAATTTGGCCAAACTTGGAAGTTTACTTTCATGGAGGCGTTAGTTTTTTACCTTACGTAGATCAATATAAAAACATACTTCCAAAAAAGGATTTTAAGTATTACGAAATTTATAATGCTTCGGAAGGATTTTTTGCCATACAAGACCAAAACAATTCTAGTGAATTACTGTTGATGTTAGATTATGGTATTTTTTATGAGTTCATTGATATGTCAACCTACGGAACACCAAGCCCGAAAGTGATCCCATTGGCAAACGTTGAGCTTGATACGAATTATGCTGTAGTGATTACCACAAACGCAGGTTTATGGCGTTACAAAATTGGAGACACTGTAAGGTTTACATCGTTAAATCCTTATAGAATAAAAGTTTCTGGCAGAACAAAGCACCATATTAATGTATTTGGAGAAGAACTTATTATTGAAAACGCTGAAGATGCGCTTAAAAAAGTATGTAGAAAAACAGGTTCTGAGATTGTAGATTATACAGCTGCTCCCATTTTTATGAAAGGCAAAGAAAAAGGCGCTCACGAATGGCTGATTGAGTTTAAAACACCTCCGAAAAACTTAGATTACTTTAATGAGTTATTTGATAATGCTTTAAAGTCCTTAAACTCAGATTATGAAGCCAAGCGATATAATAACTTAACCTTGAATAAACCAACTATTCACATAGCAAGACCTCAGCTATTTTATG
>CALGIH010000105.1 GCA_937916035.1 uncultured Lacinutrix sp. | reverse complement strand
TGCGATTAGAGGAATAGCTAGTCCGCCAATTAATAATCCATATCCATTTATGGTATCTGAAACTGCTACTGCTTTTAATCCTCCAAAAATGGCATA
The DNA here is from genome assembly GCA_937916035.1 of uncultured Lacinutrix sp. Lineage (GTDB taxonomy): Bacteria > Bacteroidota > Bacteroidia > Flavobacteriales > Flavobacteriaceae > CAJQLB01. Next base: position 1,888 of record CALGIH010000105.1, on the reverse strand, counting down.
AATAGACCCAAGAACTCCAATAGCAATTACAGTTACCCAAAGACCTTGATCTTGAGACATTCCAAGAACTTCCGAAATATTAAAAATGCTTTCAATATTAATAGCTCCCGTGTAAAGCACTATAGGTAATAATGTAACAACAAAAGAAACCATCAAGAAAAGAGCAACCAATGTTCTAGTTGTACTATCAAAACGTTTTTCAAGATATTGGGGAATGGTTGTAAGCCCCATTTTTAAATATTTAGGCACAAAATAAATGGCAGCAGCAACTAAGGCTAAAGCCGATGTAACTTCCCAAGCTATAATAATGAATCCATTTTTATAGGAAGAACCATTCATGCCTATAAGATGTTCGGTAGATATATTGGTTAATAACATAGACCCTGCAATAACAACTCCTGTTAGACTTCGTCCTCCCAAAAAGTAGCCGTCCTGAGAATCTAATTTTTCATTTCTGAGTTTGTACCAAGAATAAATGGCTACAAAGGCGATGAATCCAATAAAAGTTAAAGCAGTATACATATTTGATTATTTTAGTTATTGTTGAGCATAAATTAAAGTTACTTTAGACTATAAACTAGTTATGAAATCTTTGTTTCTTTTTGTGTTCTAAAGAATCCTTATAAGCTTCTTTAACGGTTTCCATATCGGATACTTCTGCTATAGGAACTTCCCACCAACTATAACCATCAATTCCATGATACCTGTCGCAAGTGGTATAAATAACAGTGGTTTTATCAATACCTTTTGCTGTTTTTAAAGCGTCAGTTAAACTTGTGTAATCTGTACATTCAATAACATGCGCTCCTAAACTTCTTGCATTATCAGCCAAATTAACTGGCAAAACAGCTTCAGAAGTCACATCATCACCATCAATCTTTTGCGAATCTGGATTTCTGTACAAATAGCGAGTACCATAACCTTCACTTCCCAAACTACGAGAAAGAGCTCCAATACTTTTATAACCATCATTATCAATTAAAACAATCGTGATTTTATAATTTTCTTGAATGGATGTAACAATTTCTTGAGAAAGCATTAAATAACTTCCATCACCGACCATTACGTAAATTTCTCGACTTGGGTCAGCCATTTTAGCTCCAAGTCCTCCAGCAATTTCATAGCCCATACATGAATATCCATATTCCAAATGGAAGCTTTTACTACTTTTGGTTCTCCATAACTTATGCAAATCACCAGGTAAACTTCCTGCAGCGCAAAGCACTACATCATTATCATCTGCAAACTCATTTACAGCACCAATAATTTCCCCCTGACTCAGAAGGTTATCATGCCTGTAATCATATATTTCGGAAACTTTTGCCTCCCAAGATCGATTGAATTCAGAAACTTTATTACTATAATCTTCATCTACCTGATAACCATTCAATAACCCTAACAATTCCTCTAGTGTCGCTTTAGCATCTCCTTGTAACATAAGTCCTCCATGTTTGGCCGCATCAAATTCGGCAACATTTATATTCACAAATTTAACATCTGGGTTTTGAAATGCTGTTTTAGAAGCTGTTGTGAAATCACTATAACGTGTTCCTAAGCCAATAATCAAATCTGCTGATTCTGAAATTTCATTTGCTCCAGGTGTTCCTGTGGCTCCAACGGCACCTAATTGATGAGGGTCGTCAAACCGTAAAGCGCCTTTTCCAGCGAAAGTTTCTGCAACAGGAATATGTGTTTTATAAACAAAGGTTTTTAAAACATCCAAAGCATCACTATAATGAGCTCCTCCACCTGCAATTATTAAAGGCTTTTTACTTTTCTTAATTAGGTCTACTGCTCTTTTAATTTGATAAACATCAGGTCTTTGCCTCATAATTCTCCACGTTTTTTTCTCAAAAAACTACTCTGGACAATCAAATGCTTCTGCTTG
>CALGIH010000104.1 GCA_937916035.1 uncultured Lacinutrix sp. | reverse complement strand
CAGTGGCTGTTACGATTATCATTCCCTAGATCAATTTTGCCATAAAAATGGATCCGAATTTAAAAGGCATTACTGAAGCAGATTTACAAGAACAGTTTGAATTGGCTTCTAAAATCATGAATAAAACTAGTGCCGCTAATGAAGCTGTGATCGAAATTCGTGATATAAAATCACAAATAGATGCCGCTAAAGACAAAATTTCAAATTCAAATTACAAAAATACAGTAACACCTTTTTTACAGAAGATTTCTGCTATTGAAGAGGATTTGTATCAAGTGAAAAATCAGTCTGGACAAGACCCATTAAACTTCCCAATTAAGTTGAATAATAGATTGGCTTCTTTAAGACGAAGTATGGAAAATGGAGATGCCAAACCAACTGATGGTGCATACAAAGTTTTTAATGAGCTATCTGCTGAATTAGAACAACACTTAGGGAAGTTAAATCAAACGTTAAGTTCGGATTTAGCAAGTATAAATCAGCTCTTGAAAAAAGCTGGTAAAAAAGGAATTACTAAATAACCGTTACAGTTTTTCCATTAAAATAGCTACAATAGTTTTAATACCATCAACATAATTGCCTAAACGAATGTTTTCGTTTGGGCTATGTTGATTATTATCTGGATTTACGGTTGGTACTGCAACTGCAGGAATACCAAGAGTTATTACAAAAGGAGAAATTGGGATAGAACCTCCACCTGTTCTAATTTGTATAGGATCTTTTCCAAAAGCTGTTCGCATTCCTTTTCTTAACCACGTTCCAATTTCAGTATCAAACTCAGTTCTGAACGCTCCATAAGAAACTTCAGAATTAAAACGCGCAATTTTCTCGTGAGTCATACGTTCTTCTTCCGTTGGCTTATCTTCAACTAAATAATAACCTTGACCAATAATATGATCCTTCACCAATTTAACCATATGGTCACCATTAGTTTCTTTTACCAATCTTATATTCAATTCCGCAATTGCAGTCGCAGGAATAATGGTTCGCGTTTGGTTACCAACCCAAGCTGCTTCTAATCCTAAAATACCCAAAGCCGGATACTGTATCGCTTCTTGAAAATTATTGCCAATATTTTCGGTGGAAGCAATTCCGAAGTCTTTCTGAATTTGTTTTTCATCGTCAGGAACTTGTTTTAATATTTCCTTTACTTCATCAGAAATTGTAATACCATCATACCAATTTGGTATAGCAACACGTCCATCATCATGCCACATGCTTGCTAATAATTTTGAGAGTTTCATAGCAGGATTTGGCGAATAATTTCCGTAATTTCCGCTATGTAAAGGCACTCTTGGCCCAAAAACCTCTAATGAAATCGTTGCAATACCTCGCGCTCCATAGCTCAATGTTGGCTCGTTTGATAAATGTCTTGGACCATCAAAAATGACTAACATATCTGCTGAAAGTTCATCTTTAAATTGATTAACTGCTTTTGGTAAACGTGGAGAACCTAATTCTTCTTCAAAATCCATAATGACTTTTATATTGAAATTAGGCTTTACCTTCAAATCGTTAATAATGTCCATTGCTTTTAAAAACATCATATCAGGTCCTCGAGCATCAGAAGCTGAACGTGAAAAAATTCGCCAATCTCTATTTAGTTCTCCTTTTAGGTTGTTCCAATCAATAGTATTCCATTCACCATTCTCATCTTGTTCTTTCAAAGCTGGAATGTAAGCATCTGGTTGATCCCATTTAGTAATGTCAACAGGCTGACCATCGACTTGTAAATATATCAAAACGGTCTTTTTAGCATTTGGATAATTTCTTGAAGCAAGCAACAATGGTACCGTTTCAGTTTCTAGACGTTGTATTTTAAAACCTCTTTTTGCGAAAGCACTTTCGCACCATTTCACATTAGGTTCAATTTGCTCTGGCTGATACGCATCATTTGGTAAGCTGAAAAATTCATGCAGTTCATCGAACGATGATTTTGCATATTCAAGAGACAAAACATCTAAATCTGCTTTCTTATTTACTTGAGAAAAAGACGTGAAACATAAACAACAGAACGCTAAACATGAAAAGTAACTTTTAAGCATAATACTTGAAGAATTAAATTATGCTACAAGTTACTAATTTTTGCAATCTAAACTTGTAGTTGAGTTAATATAAAAGACGCCATTTTCAATATACCAATTTTCCCAAGTACCACCAGATCCTGTCTTCCAATCTGAAAGATTAAAATAATTTTCGCCTTTAATATTTCCAGGAATTTTGAATACTTTAAGTGCTTGACCACTTCTATTCCATGTTAATGGTGTGTCAGATTCGCAGGTTTCAGGATTAAAATCTTCTATACAATTAGCTTGCATAAAATAGGCATAACTTTCATGACTCGGATAACTTCCAAAGACACTTGCTTTTCCATTGGCTTCTATACAAACAGCTGTACGTTCGTTGCATGCTATACCAAAAGAACGCTCACCATAATCATTCGCAAAACGCGCTAAAAATACGCTATGTCTTCCACGTCTATTACGAGCATCATAATGTGTATCTGTAACAATGTTATCTAAATAAGGAATTTCCAGAAAATCATTATATCCAAGTGATACTTTCACATTATAAGGATTTAAAAGAGCTTGATCACTAGTTACAGTGTCATTAGCTGCATCAAAATAATAATTTCCAAGAATAGCCATTCCAGCACTTGTTCCTCCAATAACACCATGTTTAGTGTTAACAAATGCATTTAAAGCATCTTCCATGGCATTATCTTTAAAATAGCTCACATACTTAAACTGATCTCCTCCAGCAAACCAGACACCCTCGGCTTTGGCTACTTTGTCAAGCACATAAGGATCAATAGCTCCATTAACATTATGAATCACAAAAGTTGTCACGGAATTAATAGTTACACCAAGCTTTGAATACAAATAATCATTATAACCATTGCTTCCAGAAGCACGCAACACTACAATGTCTCCACCATCAGTTTTATTTAAAAACCATTCCATGGCTTCATCGCTCTCGCTAGAACCTCCCATCATGCAAACACCAAAACTGTTATTAGTAATTGCATCCACATTACTTCCTGTGGCATATTCTGTATAATTTTGTGAAAACGAAATGCAAGAAATAAAGAAAAAAACGAAACTAACTTTTTGAATCATATTGCTGATTGTTATGACATTTAAACCTATAAATACAAATTAATTTTTATCTTCAAGTAACGGTACAAATCTGAAATCGCCCAATTCGTGTTTTTCAAATTCTTTTACACCTTTTCGAATAATCAAGGTCATCACTTGAACATCGCCTCCAACTGGAATTACTAATCGACCTCCAATTTTTAATTGACTTAATAATGGTTTAGGAATAAAAGGTGCACCAGCGGTTACAATTATACTATCAAAAGGAGCCTCTTCTTTCAAGCCTTTATAGCCATCACCAAAAATGAGTTTTTTAGGACGATAGCCTAACTTCGGCAAGAATTTACTTGTTTTCTTGAATAACTCTTGCTGTCTTTCAATACTATAAACCTTAGCGTCTAGTTCACATAGAACAGCTGCCTGATATCCACTTCCTGTGCCAATTTCAAGAATTTTATCTCCTTTTTTTACTTGAAGCAATTCTGTTTGAAATGCAACTGTATAAGGTTGTGAAATAGTTTGGTCTGCAGCAATAGGAAATGCTTTATCCTGATATGCATGGTCTAAAAAACTTGAATCCATAAATAAATGCCTTGGAATATTACCAATTGCCTTTAATACAGCTTCATCTTCAATCCCTTTGGCAATCAACACTGTAACAAGTTGTTGACGAAGTCCTTTATGCTTAAATGTATCTTTCAAAAAAGTTGGAGTTTTAAAAAACTAAAAGTAAAAGAATCAGAAGTAAGTTCAAATGGTTTTTTCTATTTTCTTTATTCTTTTTTCTGCTTCAAAAAAACTATTTTTGTTGAAAACAAACCCTTATGCTAAAAGCTGGTGTTCTTGGTGCTGGTCATCTTGGTAAAATACATTTACGACTCCTTAATCAATCTGAAAAATACGAATTAGTAGGTTTCTATGATGCTGACGAAACAAATGCGAAAAAAGTAGAAGCCGAATTTGGTTTCAAATACTTCAACTCAATTGATGCTCTTATTGATGCTGTTGACATGGTTGATATTGTTACACCAACGTTGTCACACTATGATTGTGCGATAAAAGCAATCGCAAAAGGAAAGCACATTTTTATTGAGAAGCCAATTACCAATACCGTTGAAGAAGCTGAAGAAATTAGAGAATTGCTTTCAAAACATAACTTAAGAGGCCAAGTAGGTCATGTTGAACGTTTTAATCCTGCTTTTATAGCAGTAAAGGGCCAATTAGAAAATCCGCTGTTTATTGAAACCCATCGTTTGGCTGAATTTAATCCTAGAGGCACTGATGTTCCTGTGGTTTTAGATTTAATGATTCATGATATTGATATCATTCTAAGTGTGGTGAAATCAAAAGTTAAACACGTGTCTGCAAGTGGTGTTAGAGTGTTAAGTGATACTCCTGATATTGCAAATGCAAGATTGGAGTTTGAAAATGGCTGTGTAGCTAACTTAACAGCAAGTCGAATCTCATTAAAGAATATGCGTAAAACGAGATTCTTTCAAAAAGACGCTTATATCTCAGTTGATTTCTTAGAGAAAAAATGCGAAGTTGTTAAAATGAAAGACGCTCCAGAAGCTCCAGGAGATTTTGATATGATTCTTCAAAATGCTGAAGGCGTAAAAAAGCAAATCTATTTTGATAATCCAGGGATTTCAAACAACAATGCTATTTTAGATGAGTTAGAATCGTTTGCTCATGCTATAAACACAAATACAACACCAATTGTAACACTCCATGATGGTACTGAAGCTTTACGTGTTGCAACTATGATTATAAATAGTTTTTAAAAAATATATTAACGAGATTCCCTTTTTCAAGGGAATGAAAAATAAAAAAATTTCAATGAAAAACGTAGCAGTTATTGGAGCTGGAACAATGGGAAATGGAATTGCTCACACGTTCGCTCAAAGCGGATTTAAAGTTCAACTTATAGATCTTAGTAAAACGTCCTTAAAAAAAGGAATTGATACCATTTCTAAAAATTTAGATAGAATGGTAGCTAAAGAAAAAATCACTGAAGCTCAAAAAGAAGAAACTTTAAAAAACATTTCAACATTCACAAGCATTAGTGAAGGCGTTGAGTATGCTAGTTTAGTTGTAGAAGCAGCTACTGAAAATGTAGATTTAAAACTAAAAATATTCAAGCAACTTGATGAAGCTTGTCCAGAAGACACCATTTTAGCGACTAACACATCTTCAATTTCAATCACACAAATAGCAGCTGTAACTTCAAGACCTGATCGGATTATTGGAATGCATTTTATGAATCCTGTGCCAATTATGAAATTAGTAGAAATTATAAAAGGCTATAATACGAGTGATGAAGTTACAAAGCTAATCATGGATTTATCTGTAACATTAGGTAAAACTCCTGTTGAAGTAAATGATTATCCTGGTTTTGTTGCTAACAGAATTTTGATGCCAATGCTCAACGAATCTATTGAAACTCTTTATAATGGTGTTGCTGGTGTAAAAGAAATTGATACTGTTATGAAACTGGGCATGGCGCATCCAATGGGTCCTTTAGAGTTAGCCGATTTTATTGGATTAGATGTATGCCTTTCTATTTTGGAAGTTATGTATAACGGTTTTAAAAACCCTAAATATGCACCTTGTCCTCTTTTGGTTAATATGGTTAGAGCAGGGAAATTAGGTGTAAAATCTGGTGAAGGTTTTTATGATTATTCAGAAAATAGAAGAGCGGAGAATGTAGCAAAACAATTCAACTAAAGAGAATTGGCAAACATAATTCCATTTAAAGCAGTTAGACCAACACGTGACAAAGTAAGTTTAGTGGCTTCTCGATCCTACCAAACGTATACGCAACCTGAACGTGAAGCACGTTTAAATTACAATCCATTTTCATTTTTGCATATTGTGAATCCTGGTTATAAATACCAGTTAGAGCTAAAAGGTGAAGATCGTTATAAGCTTGTTCGTAATCGCTATTTGGAGTTCAAAGAAGATGAGATTTTTATGCAAGATGAATTACCTTCATTTTATGTTTACAAAATAGTAAATCGTGAAGGTGATGTTTTTAATGGCATTGTTGCCGCTGCAAGCGTTGATGATTACAAAAAAGACATTATCAAAAAACATGAGGACACTATTGAATAT
>CALGIH010000103.1 GCA_937916035.1 uncultured Lacinutrix sp. | reverse complement strand
CCACGAGATAATTATTTGCCTATTGAAATTAAAGCAGGTGTAAAATCGTATAAGAAATTTTAAAAGCTTTTTGCTATAAATAATCCTGCAAAAACAGCAAGAAAGGCAACAATAAAACTTCCAATAGTATATAATGCAAAACTTGTAAAGTCTCCAGATTTTAGAAACACATGGTTTTCATAAGCAAAGGTTGAAAAGGTTGTGAATCCACCACAAAAACCAGTAGCTAAAAGTAAGGTTTGGTTAGAAGATAAAGTATCATTTTTAACAGCTAGCCCTAGAATAACACCAATAATTAGACTTCCAAGTATATTCGCTGTAAACGTTCCCCAAGGAATTCCGGTTTCGGTAGAATTCATGTACTTTCCAATAATATATCGTAGAGTACTACCAAATCCACCACCAATAAATACGAGTAGGAGTTGTTTCATCTAATTATTATCAACTATTGGAATATAAATTTCAGTAATCCAATCTGCTGGATTTGGAAAGTCACGAGGATAATTGGTGTAAATTTCAAATGGTTTTTCTAATGACTGTATTAAATTATTATCAGCAATATATTTTAGGGCAATATCCCAAGCATCACCTAAATATGTGTAGTTTCCTTTTAAAGTTGTTTTAAGAACTTTCGTTTTTGACATAAAACCACAAGAAATATCGCTGTCTTCAGCAACTTCAATTTTTTGATTTACAGGAAGTCCATTACTCATAATGACAGTGCCATTTTCAGGATTCATTTCATTGTAAATGGTTAACGGCATTCCAGCCATTGCAATATTGTTTTTAGTAACATAAGCCATTAAGCTCTCATACTGTTCTGCCATTTTTTGGCTGATATTGGAGTCTTTGGCATTCGTGGTTTTGTATAAATAAAAACCGCCTCCATATTCTGTAATTCCATTAACGCTTACCACATGCTTTTTGGTGCTTTCTACTAAGAGGCTATCTAGTTTTTCTAGGCCTCGCTCAAAATCTGGACCAATCATAGTGTCAAATCCACCGGAAAATAAAGCATATAATTTAAAACTAAAAGGTACTTTATCGCCTTTCATAGTCCAAGTGACATTTGTTTTTCCATCCTCAGTTCCTTCAAAAGTCCAAGTTACTTTTGAAGGCTCATAATCATTAAGCTGCATGGATTGCTCAATATATGTTGAAGGCGTAGTTGCTAAGGTTTTCATATTTCCAACACCATCATCATCTTCCCAAGAATAGCTTCCGCCAATATCTTTGGTTTGTTCTGGATACGTAATTTTTGTGTCAGGTTTTTTTTCAATCCAAGATGACCAAGCTTCCCAATTTCTATAATCTATAACGTTATCATAAATTACAGCAGCTGGAACTTCAATAGTTCTTGTTCTTACAACCTCAAAGTTATTTGGTTGAACAGCGACATAAGTACAACATCCAATAATTAATATTAATAGTAAAAAAACAATGAGTTTACTTGCTTTCATTTTTTTCTTAGTGATTTCTCTCAAAGATAAGTATTTTGTTTCCTTTAGGAAGCGCTAATAAAAAAAATGAAAGCAGTTAAAATGTTGCTTAAATAGTGTTATTTTCGGAGTCTGATACATAAAAACAACAAAAAATGAAATTTAAAATATTTATAGCAACATTTTTATTTGCTGGAATGATGTGGTCTTGTAAGACTGAAACAACAGAAAATGAAGGGTTTAAAGAAGAACTTATTGAGGTTTCAAATGACGATTTTCCTTTCATGTTGGAACAATTTGCAGATATAAAAATCTTACGATATCAAATTCCTGGCTGGGAAGAGTTAACACTTAAAGAGCAAAAACTGGTTTATTATTTAGTTGAAGCAGGAATGTCTGGACGTGACATCATGTGGAATATGAATTACAGACACAATCTTAAAATAAGAAATGCTCTTGAAAATATTTACGCAAATTATGAAGGTGACAAAAACGCTGATGACTGGAAAGCTTTTGAAGAGTACCTAAAACGTGTTTGGTTTAGTAACGGCATTCATCATCATTATAGCAATGCTAAGTTGGTACCTGAATTTTCATCAGATTATTTAAAAACTTTGTTAGCAGCAACTAGTACAATTCTTGAAGGTGAAGCCTTTGACGTTATTTTTAATGATACAGATGCTAAAAAAGTAAATCAAACAAAAGATGTTGATAATGTTCTAGAAAGTGCTGTAAACTTTTATGGACCTAATGTAACCACAGCTGATGTTGAAGCATTTTATTTGAATATAAAAGAAACTGATGCTGACATGCCAACAATAGATGGAGAAGCTTTTAAATCGGACTTGGACCGAATTAATAACGATAGACCTCTCTCTTATGGCTTAAACTCAATATTAGTTAAAGAAAACGGAGAATTAAAAGAACGTGTTTATAAATCTGGAGGTTTATATGGTGAAGCGATTGATGAAATTGTCAAGTGGTTAGAATTGGCAAAAGGTGTTGCCGAGAATAAAGCCCAAGGCGATGCTATTGGTTTATTAATTGAATATTATAAAACGGGAAGCTTACAAACCTGGGATGATTATAATGTAGCCTGGACAGCTGCAACCGAAGGTAATATTGATTACATAAACAGTTTTATTGAAGTATATAACGATCCTGTTGGATATAGAGGTTCTTATGAGGCTATTGTTCAAATCAAAGATTTTGACATGTCAGCTAAAATGGCTGTGTTGTCGGAAAATGCACAATGGTTTGAGGATAATTCTCCTTTAATGGATGCGCATAAAAAGAAAAACGTTGTAGGTGTAAGTTATAAAACAGTGAATGTAGCAGGAGAAGCAGGAGATGCTTCACCAAGTACACCAATTGGAGTGAACTTACCAAATGCCAATTGGATTCGTAAAGAAGTTGGTAGTAAGTCGGTTTCCTTAGGAAATATCATTCACGCTTACAACAATGCAGGAAGCAGTGGACGTTTAAAAGAATTTGTTAATGATGATGAAGAGTATGAACTTGAAGAAAAATATGGCCAATTAGGAGATAAGTTACATACAGCTTTACATGAAGTTGTTGGTCATGCATCAGGACAAATAAATCCAGGTGTTGGTGAAACAAAAGAAACCTTAAAAACCTATGCTTCAACTTTGGAAGAAGGTCGCGCAGATTTAGTTGGATTGTACTATTTGTACAATTCTAAAATACAAGAATTAGGTTTGGTAGACGATTGGGAAGCTCTTGGTAAAGCTGCGTATGATGGCTATATCAGAAATGGGTTGATGAGTCAATTAATAAGACTTAAACTAGGTGATGATGTTGAAGAAGCTCACATGAGAAATCGTCAATGGGTTTCTGCTTGGGCTTTTGAAAAAGGAAAAGCAGACAATGTGATTGAAAAAGTAACTCGTGATGGAAAAACCTATTACAATATTAATGACTATGCAAAACTTCGTGAATTATTTGGTCAATTGCTTAGAGAAACACAACGTATTAAATCTGAAGGAGATTATGAAGCAGTTCAAGCGTTAGTTGAAGACTATGGTGTAAAAGTAAATCAAGGATTACATGCTGAGGTTTTAAAACGAAACGAGCAATTTACATCTGCACCTTATAGTGGATTTGTAAATCCTGTTTTAGTGCCTGAAATAAATGATGCAGGTGAAATCACAAGCATTAAAGTAATGCAAGCTGTAAGTTTTCAGAATC
>CALGIH010000102.1 GCA_937916035.1 uncultured Lacinutrix sp. | reverse complement strand
CGAAAAGTAATACAGGTTCTAATGATTTTAGTGAACTTCATACAAAACACGTTGATGCGCACGATGTTGGTCAATAACCAACATACCAGATTTAATGGTATTAATAATATACTTATTCTTAAGCTGAAATGTTTTTTGCGCATCTTTAACATCATCATTAAACATTGAAGGTGCTTCATCATCGCTTTCAAAATGAAGTTCACTAAAATCATTAGAACCTGTATTACTTTTCGATTCTAAACCAACATATAAGCTTTCCCATCCATTAGTAAGATCCTTTTTAAAAGATTGTCCTGTGTTACTAGAAACTTTCTCTTCTCTAAATGGATTAAAAGCTCTATCAACCTCAACCATTGGAGCTTGCCCAGTTTTTTGTTGATAACTGTATGGTGTATCTAAATTTTTATCACGTTCAAAATCCAAAACAGGTGCAATATTGAATTGTCCTAAACTATGCTTTACAGCTGAACGCAAAATGGCATATAAGGTATGCTCATCATCAAACTTAATTTCTGTTTTTGTTGGATGAATATTAATGTCGATACTTTTAGGGTCAACCGTTAAATACAAAAAATAAGAAGCATGTGTATGTGGTCTTAACAACCCATCAAAAGCAGCATTAACTGAATGATTTAAATAAGAGCTTTTTATAAATCTGTTATTAACAAAAAAGAATTGCTCGCCTCGTGTTTTCTTTGCAAATTCAGGTTTTACGACAAATCCAGATATTTTCAACACTTCGGTTTCCTCTTCAACAGGAACCAATTTCTCATTGGTTTTGTTGCCAAAGGTATTCACCAAACGCTGTCTGTAATTGCTTATTGGAAGATGGAATAATTCACTTCCATTATTGTATAAAGAAAATTCAATATTTGGGTGTGCAAGTGTTACTCTATGAAATTCATCAATGATATGACGTGTTTCAACAGTAGTCGACTTTAAAAAATTTCGTCTTGCAGGAATGTTATAAAACAAATTCTTAACTGAAATTGATGTTCCGTTAGGAGTTACAACAACTTCTTGAGACATCACCTCACTCCCTTCAATTTTTAAATGTGTACCAACTTCGTCTTGTGATTGCTTCGTTTTAAGCTCCACGTGTGCAATAGCTGCAATACTAGCTAAAGCCTCACCTCTAAACCCTTTGGTATGAAGGTTAAATAAATCTTCGGCAGCTTTTATTTTGGAAGTAGCATGACGCTCAAAACTTAAACGAGCATCAGTGACACTCATGCCTTTACCATTATCAATTACCTGAATGAGAGTTTTACCAGCATCTTTTATAATGAGTTTTATAACGGTTGCATCAGCATCAATAGCATTTTCTATGAGTTCCTTCACTACTGAAGCTGGTCGTTGTACAACTTCACCTGCCGCAATTTGATTGGCTACATGGTCTGGTAATAATTGAATGATGTCTGCCATTAACTATTAAGAAAAGAATATAGATAAATCAAATTCTATAATAGCTAAGAATACTAAAAGTAAAACGGCAACAATGATTAATATTCTTCTGTTTGCTTCACGATTTGGTTCTTCTTTTAATTCATCAAGTACATTAGTGAATTTAGATTTTAACCCATTACTACCTATTGTTTTTCTCTGATCATCAAATTTATGTTTAATTTCAAAAGGGCTACTTCCATCTTCATTTGACTTGTAATAACGAGGTGTATAGCTGTATTTTTTATTTTTACGCAACTTGAAAATTCCCATAACGCTTAGTTTTAATTAGACATGAATTTAATTTCTAGTAGGTACATACAAATCAATAATAGTACCAAAATGAGAATTAAAATAGGTACTGAAAATCTGCCGTAACGTTTTCTACTAGTTGTACCAGGAATACTTTGCCATTTTGATACATGTTCATTGCTTTTAGAAGCGTCGACTGAACTAGCAAATGCTTCGTCACTTTTAGAATATCTTGGCTTATATTTAAATCGCTTATGTTGGCGTTGTTTAAACAAAATATGCTTGTTTCATGCACTTCAAATGTACTTAAAATACAATGAATTTAAGGTTAATAAATACCAAAAATTGTTAACAATACCTGAAAAAGGGAATCTTTTAAGAAATATGTCTGAGCTCTGCCATTTTTATTGCAGCGATAGCGGCTTCTGTACCTTTATTGCCATGTTCTCCACCAGAACGAGCAAGAGATTGTTCAATCGTATTATCTGTTAGTACACAGAATATTACTGGAGTATCATGCAATACGTTTAGATCTTTGATGCCTTGAGTAACGCCGTCACATACAAAATCAAAATGCTTAGTCTCACCTTGTATCACACAGCCAATAGCAATGACAGCATTGACACGATGCTCTTGCATTTTTTTGCTACCATAAATGAGTTCGAAGCTTCCTGGAACATCCCAACGAATAATGTTTTCATCTAAGGCACCACAATCTAATAGTGCTTCATAAGCACCTTTATAAAGACCTTCTGTGATGGTATCATTCCATTCAGAAACAACAATCCCAAACCGAAAATTTTTCGCGTTTGGGATTGTTGTTTTA
>CALGIH010000101.1 GCA_937916035.1 uncultured Lacinutrix sp. | reverse complement strand
TTAAAAAGTAAATGCTTTTTCAAGTATAATTTTTATTACATTTAGTTTTCTATAAATAAAAAAATGAAACATATTATTTCAGTAATATTCTTATTACTTAGTATTGTTGCCTCGTCTCAAGATCAGATAGAAAGTATTGAAGAGATTAATCTAGACAATCAAGCTCCTCATCAAATTAAGAAATATTGGTTAAAATTATTTGATAATGGCTTATCCCAACCCATTTCAATTCCTGTTATTATTGCCAAAGGCGATGATTCTGGACCAGTTTTAGGCTTAACTGCTGCAATTCATGGTAATGAATTAAATGGTATTAAGGTGATTCAAGAAGTCCTTGAACAAATAAATATTAATGAACTTAAGGGAATCATTATTGCAGTTCCTGGGCTCAATCAAGTCAGTGTTACTCAAGATAGCAGGCGATTTTTTGACGATGAAGATTTAAATAGAAATTTCCCAGGGAAAGAAAAAGGAAATAGGAGCCAACAATATGTTTGGCAAATAAATGATAAAATTCTATCTAAAATAGATTACCTCATTGATATGCATACAGCTAGTTTTGGAAGGGTAAACAGCTTATATGTTAGAGCAGATATGGACAATGAGAAGATGAAACAAATGGCATTATTACAAGATGCTGATATCATTTTAAAAAATAAAGGAGTGCCTAGCGCAGGAGATAATATTTCGGCAACCAGAACCATGCGAGCTGAAGCAATGTTGAAAGGAATTCCAACCATTACAATTGAATATGGGAATCCACAAGTGTACCAACCCGAAATGACAGTTAGAGGTGTCAACGGAATTAAGAATGTTTTGAATTGGCTCAAAATGCATGACTTTGAAACTCCAGAGTCTAACCAAGCAGTACTTTGTAAAAAATCTTATTGGATTTATTTAGATCAAGGAGGACTTCTAGAGGTTCCAGTGAAACTTAATCAGATTGTAGAAAAAGATGAAATTATAGGTCAGTTAAGAAATCCTTTTGGAGAGATTATTAAAACGTACAAATCTCCTGAACGCGGAATAGTAATTGGCAAAAGTTCCAATCCAGTTAATATGAGTGGTGGTCGAATTATTCATTTAGGTATTCTAGCAGACTAATTAGATGTTGATAAAAGCGATAGTTCTAGTCTTGTTTACTATTTCTAGTGTCTTCTTACTAGAAAAAAGTCAAAAAAAATGGATACAAGTACTATTAAATTGGATTCCTGCAATTTTATTTGCCTATGTCATTCCTGCCATATTTACACATAGTCTTAATCTAGATATGAGCAAGGTTGAATTACATGGCTGGAGTAAAGATTATATAATTCCATTTGCCATTTTAATGGTAATGAGTGCTTTATCATTTAAACAATTACGAATTATTGGATTAAGACCAATAATTCTTTTTGCAATTGGATCTCTTGCTATTGCTGTGTTAGCACCTGTTATTCTTTTGATTTTTAATTTGTTCACACCACAATTTAATACACTTTTAATAGAAAATGAAAATTGGAAAGGATTAGTGCCTATTGTAGGAAGTTGGATTGGTGGTAGTACAAGTCAATTAGTACTAAAAGAATTGGTTGGCTGCCCAGAAGGGTTATTTTTAACCATTTTGGTTTTAGATAACATATTGGTCAATATTTGGACAATTTTAATGTTTCAACTCATTAAAAAAAGTGATAAATTAAATAGTTTTTTTGGAATTACTGATAAGGTTCCAGATTTTGTAAAAGATGAAAATGACTTTAATACATTCTCAATAAAGTCTATGGTGAAAGCTATTGTTTTTAGTGTTTCAATAATCGCTCTATTAAGTTTTCTTATTGATTCTTTTTTATGGAAAATTATAATCTTCAGTGTTTTAGGACTAGCAATCGGTAATTTTATTCCAAAATGGAATCATACACTAGTTTTAAAATTAGGAGGGTTGAGCATAATTTGCATCATGGCAATCCTTGGATTAAAGTTAAACTTCAATAACTTATCGATGCCAATTAATCTGGTTTTATTTGTGATTATATGGTTAATAAGCCATTTTATTATTATGATGTTTGCTGCTAAAAAAATGAAGCTTCACATGGCTTGGGTGCCAATTGCTAGTATGGCTAATTTGGGAGGAATTTCAACAGCTCCTGCCGTTACAGCAGCTTATAATAAAGAATGGATGCCTCACGCCATTTTGTTAGCCATTTTAAGTATGGTGTCTGGAACTTTTTGGGGAATGGTTACTATTTATTTATTCGGGTTATTTTAGATATGCTTAATGATGACTTTTTTTGTAAAAAAATAATCACCATCTAAGTAGAAGTGTAAAATTTAAAAGATATTTGTATTATATCTTAAGACTTATAATGATGAACATTAGAAATTTCTTACTTCTTACTCTATCTATTTTTTTAATTAACTGCCAAGGAGAGAGTGCTTTTAGAATTCCTCCAGCGGACTCTGACAATGGAGGTTTATTTTTACCTGAAGGATTTGGAGCCCTGGTTGTGGTTGATAGTGTTGGAGAAAGTAGGCATATTGCAGTTAATACTAATGGCGACATATATGTAAAATTGCGAATTAATACTGGAGACAAAGGTAATGCTGCATTAAGAGATACCAATGGTGATGGGAAAGCAGATATTATTGAACAATTTGGAGATTATCCTAACGACGGAAGATTTGCTACCGAAATGCGCATTCATAATGGCTATTTGTATTTTAGTTCGGAATTGGTCATTTATAGACAAAAATTAACACCCAATAAATTAATACCAGAAGGGAAACCTGAAACATTAGTTACAGATCCTTACCCAATAAGATGGCATAATGCTAAAACACTTGCTTTTGATAATAAAGGTGGCATGTATGTAACCTTTAGTGCGCCAACGAATGCTTGTGAAGACGCGAGGCAGACAGGTGGAGATCCAAATGCAATCATTAAGGGCGAATATCCTTGTGCGCAATTAGATATTCTCGCGGGTATTTGGAGATTTGATGAAGCCAAGCTAAATCAAAAAAAATCATCTGGGAGACGCTTTGCAACAGGATTAAGAAGCATTGTTGGTATGTCTTGGAATGATGAAGACAATAGTTTGTATGCTATAAATCATGGAAGAGACTATTTAAACACTCGTGCACCACAATATTTTAACGAATGGCAAAACGCCATTTTACCAGCTGAAGAATTTATGAAGATTAAAGGAGGTGACGATTTTGGCTGGCCATATACTTACTACGACCACTTTAAAGAAAAAAGAATGCTAGCACCTGAATATGGAGGCGATGGCGTTAAAGAAGCCAATGGATATACCGATCCATTAATGGGATTGCCTGCGCATTGGGCTCCAAATGATTTGTTGTTCTATAAAGGAAATCAATTTCCAGAACGTTATAAAAAAGGTGCCTTTGTGGCATTTCATGGTTCAACAAACCGAACACCTTATCCACAAGCTGGATATGTAGTTGCTTTCATTCCTTTTGAAGATGGAAAACCAACAAAAAAATGGGAAGTATTTGCCGATGGTTTTGCAGGTGTTGATACTATTGTAGCTATGCAAGATGCTAAATACAGACCAATGGGATTAGCAGAAGGACCAGATGGTTCTCTTTATATTTCTGAATCTAAACAAGGTAAAATATGGCGTGTTATTTTTGAAGGAGATACTACTAAGTTTGGAGAACCTCAACTTGAGGCCATGGAAGAACGAAAATCAAGAAGTTATATTAAAATACCTGTTGAGAATACGGATATAGTTGTTGCGGACTCAATTATCAACAAGTAATAGTCTTGCTTATTTGAAACGATATTTAATAGTAGCGCCAGTATAATAATTGCTAGGTTCACCAGGATAATAATATCTAGGTGCATTACCACCAAAACTACCAGCATTGATTAATAACATAGAAGCATATTTTTCATTAAACACGTTGTTGAGCCCTATAAAAATGTCAAGCTGAAGTTTTTTTAAATCATTTGATTTAAAGCCAATTTTCGAATTCACTAATTGGTAACTCTCTGAATAAATAGTATTGTCATCTCTAATAGGAATCTTACCTATATGATTGTAGTTTATTAAACCATATAGTCCAAATTTGGTATCAAAATTTAGCCTCGAATTTAATGTGAATTCTGGGACTCCAGTTAAATCGTTGCCAGAATAATCTTCAGTATCATCTATGAATGTATTGAATTTAAAATCATTAAATGCAAGGGCATTACTGCTATAAATTTTTAGATTATTTGTATTTAGTAAACTATAATTTAAACTTAATTCAATACCATTATAAGTTGTTTGTCCAGCATTAATACCAATAAATTGATCCTCTGAAGTTCGTCTAGCAACAAGCAAATCTTTTACAACCATTTTATAAATTGCCACATCATAATGAAGTGTATTATTTAAAACATCTCCACGACTACCTATTTCATAATTCCATCCACTTTCAGGTTTGATATTTGTATTTATTAATCCATCAGGCAACAAGGTTTCTTCCAATGAAGGAGGAGAGAAGCCATGACTTATAGAAGAATATAAGATTGAATGTTCTGTAAATTGATACGTTAATCCAAATTTTGGAGATAAAATAGTATTGAAATTATAATCTCCTGAAAAGTCAAAACTATCATCAACAAATTGATCATTTAGTGTGTATGACGTTGTATTTATGTTAAACCCAAAAATTGCTATGATGTTTTTAGTAAGCTGATAGTTAGAATCGAAAAAGACATTAATATAACTTCGTTTTTCTTTAAAATCAGAAAGTAAATCTCCTTGTACTGAACCTTCTTCTGGAGGGAAATCGTTGTATAGGTTTTCGAAGGTCTGGTATGAGTTTGAGTCTTTAAATAGTTCTCCACCAAACGTCCAATTAAGTGATTTATCAAATAACTTTACTTTAGAGATTACACGAGTTCGCAATCCGATTCCTTTCGTGGTTTCTTTTAAAATATTAAAAGGACGAGGTTCATACGCGTTTAAAAATGATGTAAACACACTGGTTTTTTGTTTAGTATTGTTATTATATAAATGCTCCCAAGAAATGCCAAACAATCCTTTTTTATAATCTTCAAAACCTTTTGATCTTCCCCAAGTAAATGCAGATGAAGTAGGATTGTTTAAATAATTATCCTCATTAATAGAGCTTGGGATAAATGCTTTTAGATCGATATAGCTTCCAACTAAAGTGAGTTTATTCGAGGCGTTAATAAAATGTTTTGAAGCTAATGTTATAGTTTGTCTGTCAGTTTTGTTGTTTTCTCGATAACCATCGCTATGAAGATTTGAATAGGTGAGTTTAGCTTTATTCTTTTGATCACCTAAGTCAGTTTGTACTAAGTGCTTTTGTAAACCATAAGAACCAAAAGTGTAATTTGAATTTATAGACGTATTTGTGAATAATCCTTTATCTGGAATTAATTGAATAGTTCCTCCTAATCCAGCTCCATAAATACTCGAGGAAGGCCCTTTTAGGATCTCTACTTGACCTAAGGAGCTCATTTCAACATCTTCTATTGTTGATGCTCCAGAACCGTTAGTAAGCGGTATATCTTCGTAGTAAGCTCTAATTTTACTCGTTCCGAATAAATTCCTAGAACCAATGCCGCGTATTGTTATTCTATTCGTTGTTAAAGTTCCGTTATGCATATATATTCCTGGAACAGTATTTAATATTTGTGCTATGTTAACATTACTATGAGTGTTAATTACATTAGAATTGATGACTGTAATAGCTGAGGATAATGAGTTAAGTTTACTCTGAAAATTGTTTGATGTGATTATTATTTCGTTTAAATTTTCTCCGATAGCAGAAAGTTCAATAATATAAAATGACGAACCATCTATGTATTTAGTTTTTGAAATATAGTTTTCTTTAAAAAATGTATAAGTATCTGGTTCTGGAAGTGAAAAACCACCTTTTAAATCAGTTAAAACTGTAAATGTGCTATCTGAATTGATTATTTTAACATTAACCAAGTCTATAGAGTTTTTACTATCTACAACTTTCCCTTCTAGTTTTTGGGCAAATGATTGATGGATTGTAATTAGAAATAAAAATAAGAAAGAAAGATGTTTCATGACTCGTCAAATTTAGTAATGTTTTGATATTTTGGATAATAAAAAATCACAAAGTTATTTCAACTCGAACGATTGCACCTCCAGGATATGGCTTAGAGAATCATTGGAATGTTGTCTTAGCAGTAATTACTGCGATATGAGATTATTAAAACAGGAGCAGTTAGGAGATTCTACAGATCAAAACCGATTCCATAATGCTTTTAATTTAGATAATACACAGCAAAAAGCCATCTTTCAAATAGCGAAGTATCATTTAATAAAACGGCATCATTCTGTGGTTGATAAATATGTGGATATTGGTTTAAAATCGTATGCCAATAACAAAGAACTCATTAGCTTAAAAGCACAAAATTATTACTGGAAAGAAGATTATGAAGGTGCAACTTTATGGTTTGAAAAATTATTAGAGTTAAACGAATCTTCACAATTTGTGCATGAAAAATTAAGTTTTTGTTACGATCGGATTTATGAACGCGAAAAAGCCATTGAATATCAACTCATAGCTGTTAAGTTTGATCCAAAAGATGCTAGAAATTTGTTTATTCTAGTCCATCTTTATCAACGAGTAGAAGATTATGAAAATGCCGAGAAATATTACCAGGATGCACTAAAAATAATAGATACTCACTTTGGATAAATACTACAAAAATATTGATGCACACATCAACCTATTTGAAAATTATAAAGAGAAATTTCCTAAAAGTGTGTTTATTTCTTTTGCTGAACAAAAACTAAAAGAGCTCAAAGAAGAAAAGCACTTGAAATCTGATTGATTGAATTCATCTAAAAAAAATCGTACTTTTCCGCTTCAGTTTATAGCCATGAAAAATCTGACGATTTTTATTTTAATTCTAAGCCTTTCCTCTTGCGACTATTTCGATAAGAAAAAAGTGAATTCACGAGATATCGTCAATGAAGAATTACAAACCTTTAATTGGAATGATGTTGATGA
>CALGIH010000100.1 GCA_937916035.1 uncultured Lacinutrix sp. | reverse complement strand
TAAAAGAAGTAATATTATTTTTAGTTTCATGATTTTAGTTTTAATTCCTTATAACTTTAGTGATATGCAACGTTTCAATGTTTTATATCAGTCGTTAAACGAATTTCGACTATTTTTTTGATAAAGTCAAATAAACGAGGTAATCGCTAAATGTTAAAAATTAATGAACAAGCTGTTTAAAAAAAGCTTTTATACTATTGCTTATGCCTGCTGTGTATTGATCTTTATTAAACTCAGTAAGTATTTTTGAATTGATAATATCGTCAACTTTAGCTTTGGTTAGTGTTTTAGATAATTCGTTTCCAACTCCAATACTGATTTCTTTTGAAGATTTACTAATGAGTATCAAAATACCTTTTGGACTCTTTAGATCTCCAATGGTCCATGCATTATCATTAGCAGATGTTTTAGACATTGACCTGACCATAATACTCATTGGGATTTTTGTTGTTTGTATGAAATCATCTATCTGAGCTTCCAAAATTTTTATGTCAGCTTTTGTAAATATGTTTTCTGTATCAACAATTTTTCCAGTAGGAATTTTTCCTTGTTGCGCATGGTTGCTTATTGGTAAACCTATAATTAGTGATAGGCAAAGGCTAAGTTTTAAAATGAGTTTCATAATATTTATTTTTTTAGATTCTGGGTTTTACCAAGTTACTGATTTTATAATAAAGTCAGCAAAATCAAGGTCATAGCGTAAATATAGCGTAACTTTGCACCTTAATAAAAAATGACGCTATAAATTAGAATGTCATTTGCACAATCATTTATATGTCGTTCAGCTCATTAGGCTTATCTGAAGCCTTATTAAAAGCCATTGATAAACAAGGCTATACAACTCCGTCACCAATACAACAAAAAGCAATTCCTTTAATTCTTGAAGGCAAAGATGTGTTAGCATCTGCGCAAACTGGAACTGGAAAAACAGCAGGATTTACCTTGCCAATGCTTCAAATATTGTCTCAAGGCCAGAAATTGCGTCAACGACCAATTAGAGCCTTAATTTTAACACCAACACGTGAGTTGGCTGCACAAGTACATAATAACGTAAAATCATATAGTGAGTTTTTAGACATTCGTTCTGCAGTTGTTTTTGGAGGTGTGAATCAAAGACCACAAGTAGCAACTATTAGAAATGGTGTAGACATCCTTATTGCAACTCCTGGACGTTTAATCGATTTAAATAGTCAAGGTTTATTATCGTTAGCCAAAATAGAAATTTTGGTTTTAGATGAAGCTGATAGGATGCTTGACATGGGCTTTCTTAGAGACATTAAAAGAATTATTGGCCTTATGCCAACCAGAAGACAGAACCTTTTGTTTTCGGCAACGTTCTCCAAAGAAATAAAGAATCTAGCAGGCGAGTTTTTGCATCAGCCAGTTTTGGTTGAAGCAACACCAGAAAACACCACAGTAGATGCTATAGAGCAAAAAATATATCGTGTTGCAAAGGCGAAGAAAACAGATTTAATTATTAAGTTAATTTCTGATGGTAATTGGAAGCAGGTTTTGGTATTTAACAGGACGAAGCATGGCGCTAATAAACTTTGCAAAAAAATGGTGAGTGCAGGTATTTCTGCCTCTGCCATTCATGGAAATAAAAGCCAAGGCGCACGTACCAAAGCATTGGCAGGATTTAAAAACGGTTCAGTTAGAGTTCTGGTTGCTACAGATATTGCTGCTCGAGGTTTGGATATTCCCTTATTACCACACGTAGTTAACTTTGAACTACCTAATATCTCGGAAGATTATGTGCACAGAATTGGAAGAACAGGTAGAGCAGGAGCCAGTGGTGAAGCTATATCTTTAGTAAGTGCAGATGAAACGACCTATTTAAGAGATATTGAAAAGTTAGTAGGTTTAAAAATCCCTGTAAGTATTGTTGAAGGTTTTGAGCCTGATCCGAATGCATCAACCAAACCAGTAAAACAAGGTCAAGGTGGTGGAAGAAGGGAACAAAGTTCTAATAAACCCAAATCTCAAGGGTCAAGACGATCTGATGATAGTGGCAATTCTGGAAATAACAGAAATAAAAATAGAAACCGAGGTGGTAACAGACGTTAGTTATAACTTCTAAATTATTTTAAAGCAATGGAATCGCAACCAAACAATCCTCTTCATGGCATAAAGTTAGAAAAAATCATTACAGATTTAGAAGCGCGTTATGGTTGGGAATATTTAGGTTTCAATATTAATATTCGTTGTTTTACAGAAAAGCCTTCTTTGAAATCAAGCTTAAAGTTTTTACGGCGTACACCTTGGGCACGAACTAAGGTTGAAAACATGTATTTAGAGATGCGGAAGAAACAAAATTCTAGTAATTAATTTTCAACTTTCATTTAGTGTTTAGTAAATGACAAGTAGGATAGTAGAAAGTCGTTCACCTCTATGTATCGTTGAACTTTCATAAACTACTGAGTGTCGTATTTTCTATAAATTGTATTTTTCTCTTTTTAATAGTCTCTCCAATTATCGATAGAATCAAATATTTTCAACAAAATTTAAAAAGACCTTTTTATGGAGCTCAAGATCCATATTAGGAGAAAGTGCTACACGTACAATATAATCTTTGTCGCCTTCTTTAGTCGTCCCTTGAGTAGATGTTGCAGGTATGGTCCAGTAACATCCATTTAACTGTCCATAACTCACACAGAACTTACTCTCATTGGGAATTTCTGAAATCATTAAATTGATTAATTTCAAATTTAACGCTCTTTTATGAGCTTCTTTTTCTTCATCTGTAGTGCCTTCAGTAGGAAGATCTAATGAAAACACAGAGGGCGTAAATCCTTGTTTTGCTAATGCTGAGGAAACAAAATTAATTTTGGCAGTTGGTAAAGTATCGTTGATAAAGTTTACAAATTCACGTGTATTCTTATAGGCATCACTAATTCTTTGATTCATAGATGGCAATTGTTTTGCCAAGATTTCATATTGAAGATTTGTAGCTTCATTATCGCAAAGGCTTAGATGCGTTTCTATTTTTTCCATCAATCCTTCCGCTTTTTTATTTGATATACAGTAGCCAGCATTACATTGTCCACCACTTGGGAATTTTGATCCACTAGCATATGAAATAGCCCGAACTGTTGAGAGTATTTTATCTGCACCTAAAAAGAGAACATTAGGACAAAATGTTTGGTCCAAAATAAAAACTGGATCGATAGCAAATTCACCACTCGCAGTTTTACGTTTTTTACTTAAAACTTCTTTTAATTTTATAAGATCTGGAACTTCCACTCTTGGGTTTGTTGGAATTTCAGCGATTATGTAAGGAATAGCATCTTCGGTAGCGATTTTAGCTAAAACCGTATCAATACTTTGAACCATATCGTTATTACCATCCACTGGTAAATCTACCACTTCAACATTATCAATGCAAGCTGCAACTCGCCTTGCTTGGTCATTAGTGCCACCATAACAATTTGGAGGAACAATAAATTTAATAGCCTTTCCTTTATGCTGTTCAAGCGCATCGTGAATGAGTCCCATCATAATCGCATATTGAATAGATAGTCCACTAGAGCCAACAATAGCTTTTGTATTTGTGCCTGAAATAGCTTTAATTGAATTTAAAACAAGTGTTTTATTTCGACTCAGCTCAGCAGAAATATTTGTCTCGACATTACTGTTTTTAGGTTCGAAAGAAGAATGTGCTATTAATGACTTTAGGGCAACAAGACAATTGGCAGGAGTCATTGAAATGGTTTCTCTTCTTCGGACATGCTGAATTTCTGAGATGTAACTTTCATTTAGTTTACCATTTACTAATAAAACACTTCCCAAATGAGAATGAGCATTGATGAAAAAGTCAATATTTGAGATGAGATCGAAATTACAAATATCATCTTGTTGTGAAATAAAAATGGTGCTTCCGTTAAACACTGAAGCCTCTTCGATGCTCTCAACTTTTTTTAAATCAAATTTATAACCATAAATACTCCTTAGTATTTCAATATCAAAAAAATCTGGTAATTCACCCTTATAAATGATTTGGGTGTTTTTATTAGCTAATAGATTTTTTCTTAGAACTGCCAAAACTGGAACCGTCTTTGAGGAAAAACTTATTACATTTTCTGGTTTTATATTATTTAATTTAGCAATTACCCATTCAAGTAAACAAGATAATGGATGACCTAATCGAATATAGTCGTATGCAGTGGGTAATTTGTTGAGTGCTGATGATTCAGAATTATTGTCATTAAATAAGATTTCAAACTGATCTAAGAATTGAGTTTTGGCCAACTTCTCATCATAAATATCTAGTCGATGGGTTGTTAGACGCAACCAGCCAGTTGGGACATTTTCTAATACATTTTTAATATAATTTAGCGTTTTACTTGCTTCCATAATTTGCACCTTTTGAAAGGCGGCAATATACATTAATTAGATTTTTTATTAGTGCTGTAAGGCGTTTTGTTACGTTGTGCATAAATAATTATGATATGGGCTTTTTTAATTGTTTATATCAGTCGTGACGCTTCGTGGTAAAAGGAGTTAGTTGTTTTTTTACTAGAATAGAGATTCGAGATCCTAGGTGATTTTCAACTGCCTTAAGCCTTCATAAGCCACAATACTTACTGCATTGGCTAAATTTAAACTACGTACGTGTTTGCTATATAAAGGTATTTTAAAAAGAGCTTCTGGATGGTCTTTGATAAGTTGTTTGGGTAAGCCAACCGATTCTTTTCCAAACACTAAAAACTGGTTATCTTTAAAAGTAATATCCCAATGATGTCGTGTACCATGACTAGATAGAAACACCATGTTAGCGTTTTTGTTTTTTAAGAAAAAATCATCAATACTTTCGTAATAAGTCAGGTTGAGGTGTTGCCAATAATCTAAGCCAGCACGTTTTAAGCGTCTATCGTCAATTTGAAATCCAAAGGGTTTTACCAAGTGTAAATTGCAACCAGACGCTAAAGCCAAACGGCCAATATTGCCAGTGTTATTTGGTATTTCAGGTTCTATTAAAACAATGTTAAGCGCCATTTTTATTGAAGATTTTAATACTGATTATACGTAATAATAGTAGCCATGGCAATCCATGAAGTAATACATCAAACCAATCCATTAATTGCATTCCAACTGCACCTCCAGTAATCCATTTGAGTTTGCCAACAATATGAGGTTCTGGAAAAAAAGGAGCTAAGCCTAAGGTTAAGCATAGCAGGATTATGAGTTTCCAATCGTTTAATATTTTCATGATTTTATAACTTCTTTTA
>CALGIH010000099.1 GCA_937916035.1 uncultured Lacinutrix sp. | reverse complement strand
CACTTGCCGACATTTCTGCGATTTTTACTTTGATAGCACCAAAATCAGAAATACGAGTTTTAAATTGTTTACGTTCATTAGCATATTGTACGCCTAACGTTGTAATACGTCTTTGAGAATCTAAACATGCTGCAGCTAATTTAATACGTCCAACATTTAAAGCATTCATAGCGATTTTAAATCCTTCACCACGACCTGCTAACATATTATCAACTGGAACTACTGTATCGTTATAAAATACTTGTCTTGTTGAGGATGCACGAATACCTAGTTTGTGCTCTTCTTCTCCAAGAGTTATACCATTCGCATTGTTTTTATCATATTCTACAATAAAGCCTGTAATATTTTTATCATCTTCAATACGAGCAAAAACAATCATTAAACGACAAAAACCTGCATTGGAAATCCACATTTTTTGGCCGTTAATTTTATATGATTTTCCATCTTCAGATAAAGTAGCTGTTGTTTTACCAGAATTAGCATCACTACCTGCTCCAGGTTCAGTCAAACAATAAGACCCAAACCATTCGCCAGTAGCTAATTTTGGCACATACTTTTGTTTTTGCTCTTCGGTTCCATAAAGTGTTATTGGCAAAGTCCCAATTCCAGTATGAGCTCCAAAAGCCGTGCTAAAAGATCCTGTTCCAGATGAAATATAGTCACATGTTAAAACCGTCGACACAAAACCCATTCCCAGTCCACCATAAGCTTCAGGAACAGAAACACTAAGAAATCCAAGTTCACCAGCTTTACGCATGCACTCTTCTGTTAAAGCATAATCTTTCGCTTCAAATCTCGCTTTGTGAGGAATAATTTCACGGTCATTAAACTCCATAACCGCTTCTTTCATCATTTTTTGCTCTTCTGAAAAATCTTCAGGAGTAAAAACGTCTTCACATCTTGTTTCTTTTACTAGAAACTGACCACCTCTTAATAATTCTGTTGTTTCCATTACTTTATTGTTTGGGTATTTTTTAATTTAAAAATTCAAATATGCCGCAAGCTCCTTGTCCTGTACCAACACACATAGTGACTGCTCCATATTTGCCTACCATATTTCGTTTACGCATTTCGTCAAAAAGCTGAACCGATAGTTTTGCTCCAGTACAACCTAAAGGATGCCCAAGAGCAATAGCTCCACCATTGACGTTAATGATATCAGGATTTAGATTTAATTCTCTAATTACAGCAATAGATTGCGAAGCAAAGGCTTCATTTAATTCTATTAATTCTAAATCGGATTGTTTTAAACCTGCTTGTTTTAATGCTTTTGGAATTGCCTTAACTGGACCAATTCCCATAATACGCGGTTCAACACCAGCAGCAGCGTAGTTTACTAATCTTGCGATTGGCTCCAAATTTAATTCTTTAACCATATCTTCACTCATTATCATTACAAAAGCAGCTCCATCACTCATTTGAGATGAGTTTCCAGCAGTAACACTTCCGCCAGCAGCAAATACTGCTCTTAGTTTTGCTAAAGCTTCTAGGCTAGTTCCAGCACGTGGTCCTTCATCTTTGGTTACGGTATATTTTTTAGTTGCTCTTTTACCATTTGCATCAATATAAGTTTCATCAACAGTTATTGGAACGATTTGATCTTGAAAACGATTTTCAGCTTGCGCTTTTAAAGCTTTCATATGCGAATTGTATGCAAACTCATCTTGATCTTCACGAGATACTTTAAATTGATTTGCAACAGCTTCAGCAGTATTTCCCATTCCCCAATAATAATCTTCGTGACCAGCTTTTACAGTATCGTAATTTAATTCTGGTTTAAATCCTGTCATTGGCACAGAACTCATGCTTTCTGCTCCACCAGCAATAATACAATCTGCCATTCCAGCTTGAATTTTTGCAGTTGCAATTCCTATGGTCTCAATTCCAGAAGCACAAAAACGGTTTACAGTTACACCAGGAACATCAACACTATCTAATCCAATTAATGAAATAAATCGCGCCATATTCAATCCTTGCGCACCTTCAGGCATGGCATTACCAACAATAACATCGTCAATGCGTTTCTTGTCTAAATTTGGAAGTTCTTTCATCATATGCTGAATAGTTTCAGCAGCTAATTCATCAGTTCTTTTAAAACGGAACACGCCTTTTGGAGCTTTACCAACTGCAGTTCTGTATGCTTTTACTATATATGCTTGTTTCATTTTTTAGTTTCTTAAAGGTTTCCCTGTTTTCAACATGTGTTGAATACGTTCAAGTGTTTTTCTTTCAGTACAAAGTGATAAGAATGCTTCGCGTTCCAGATCTAATAAATATTGTTCACTTACTAAGGTTGGTTCCGATAAATCTCCTCCAGCCATAACGTAAGCTAATTTGTTAGCTATTTTTTTGTCATGTTCACTAATGTACTTGCTATCTTCCATAGAATCAGTTCCAACTAAGAACATCCCTAAAGCTTGTTTACCAAGCACTTTCACGTCTGTACGTTTTACTGGTTGCGTATAGCCTGCTTCGGCCATTAATTTAGCATACGCTTTTGCAGTAGCAATTTGTCTGTCTTTATTAACCACAACGACATCTTTTCCTTTTTGAAGAATACCTAAATCGAAGGCTTCGTAAGCAGACGTTGCTACTTTTGCCATTCCGATAGTTAGGAAATATTCTTGTAGTACATTTAATTCTACATCACCTTTTCTAAATGTATCTGATGCTCTTAAAGCCATTTCTTTAGAACCTCCACCACCAGGAATCACACCAACACCAAACTCTACAAGTCCAATGTACGTTTCGGCAGCTGCAACTACTTTATCTGCATGCATTGAGATTTCACAACCACCTCCAAGTGCCATACCATGAGGTGTAGAAATTGTTGGAATTGACGAATAACGCATACGCATCATCGTATCTTGAAAATATTTAATAGCCATATTAAGCTCGTCGTATTCTTGTTCGGCAGCCATCATGAAAATCATGCCAATATTTGCTCCAACTGAGAAGTTTGCGGCTTGATTTCCAACTACTAAACCTGCGAAATCTTTTTCAGCGATATCGATAGCTTTATTTAATCCTGCTAAAACATAACCACCAATAGTATTCATTTTAGATTGGAATTCTACGTTAAGGATTCCATCACCTAAATCTTCAACAACAACACCAGAATTTTTAAAGACTTCGTTAGATTTTCTAATGTTGTCTAAAATGATGAAACTGTCTTGACCAGGAATTTTTTCTTGTGATTTTTTAGGAATGTCATAGGCATACGTTGCTCCTTCTTTAATTGTATAGAAAGATGTGTTTCCTGAAGCTAACATCTCATTTACCCACGCTGAAGGAGTTTTGCCTTCTGCTTTCATGATTTCGATACCTTTTTCAATTCCAATAGCATCCCAAATTTGAAAAGGACCATGTTCCCAACCAAATCCAGCTTTCATTGCATCATCTATTTTGTAAAGATCTTCTGTTATTTCAGGTATTCTGTTTGATACATATTCAAACATAGCTGCAAAGTTCTTTCTGTAAAACTCTCCAGCTTTATCTTTTCCTGTTACTAAAATTGGAAAACGGTCAATAACTTTATCGACAGTTTTAGTTAATTCTAAAGTTGCAAATCTTGCCGATTTTCGTTCTCTATATTCTAAAGTGTTTAAATCTAAAGATTTAATTTCTTTACCTTCTTTTTTATAAAATCCTTGTCCAGTTTTGCTTCCTAACCATTTGTTTTCCATCATTGTGTTGATGAAAATTGGTAGTTTGAATAACTCATGAGCTTCGTCATTTGGACAATTGTCGTAAATACCGTTAGCAACATGAACTAAAGTATCTAGTCCAACAACGTCTACGGTTCTAAAAGTTGCCGATTTTGGACGACCAATTACAGGACCAGTTAATTTATCAACTTCTTCAATTGTTAAGTCGAGTTCTTTGACTTGGTGGAAAAGGCTTTGAATTCCAAAAATCCCAATTCTATTTCCAATAAAAGCAGGAGTGTCTTTTGCTATTACTGATGTTTTTCCGAGGAATTGTTCGCCATATCCATTTAGGAAATCTAAAACAGAAGCATCTGTTTTTGGACCTGGAATAATTTCGAATAACTTTAAATAACGAGCTGGATTGAAAAAGTGTGTTCCGCAGAAATGTTTCTGGAAATCTTCACTTCTTCCTTCACTCATAAATTTGATAGGAATTCCAGACGTGTTAGAAGTAATTAAAGTTCCGGGAGTTCTGTGTTTTTCAAGATTTTCAAATACCATTTTTTTGATATCTAATCTTTCAACAACAACTTCCATAATCCAATCAACATCTTTTACCTTGGCAATATCATCTTCTAAATTTCCAGTAGTAATTCTACTAGCAAAAGATGGATGATAAATAGGTGAGGGTTTTGATTTTAAGGAAGCAGTCAACGAATCGTTT
>CALGIH010000098.1 GCA_937916035.1 uncultured Lacinutrix sp. | reverse complement strand
CGTTGTACGCCTGGACCTCCAGCTGGTGGCCAATAATACGCTATAATTAAAACCTTTTTTTTATCCATAAAATTCTTCTTTACAGAAGTTGGATTGAACCTTTTTAAATGTTGATAACATAAAACAACTACCACGTTACTTCGTGAAACTCTAACTTAAAACGGACAAGTATTATTCACTATTGTTCTTTTTGAATTCAAAAAATAAACCACCAAGTAACAAAAGCACTAAAACGATAGAACTAGCCATTGCAATACTACTTCCCGTTGTAATCACTTGTGGTTCAAATTTAAATTCGATGGTGTGATTTTCTGCAGGGATTTGCAAGCCTCTTAAAATGTAATTCACTCTTATGTGAGGTACTATTGTTCCATCAATATAAGCGTTCCAGCCATGAGCATAATAATTTTCTGAAAATACAGCAAAGCCATCATTGGAGTTACTGGATTCGTATTTTAAGTAATTAGGCTTATAGTCTACTAATTTAATAGATGCTAAAGAATCAATATTAAAGGACTTAGATAAACCTTCAAAACCAGTATAAACAGCTTTTAAATTAGTATTTAGGCTATCTAATGCCATGATTTCCTTATTGGCATTTGGTAGTTCTTCTAATTCTGAAATAAACCAAGCATTACCATTAGCATCCGTATTTGTATATGGAACCGTTTCTCCTTCTTCATCTTGTGCAATAATGTATTTGGTATTTAACATATTGAGTACACCTAAATGGTTTTGAGCAATGTAAAAATTAAACACACTCTTATATCTCCGCATTTCAGCTGCGTTATAACCATTTAGCGAATTATGAAAATAGGATGGTTTCGTACTGCTCGTTGTTAAATCAAAAACACGATAATGGCTTTTGTCTTTTTGTATTTCTATATCTACAGGACTAGCTTGATATGGTTTTTGAACCTGAATTGCCGACATAAAATCATCATTATTTACATAACGTCTATCAACAAGTACCAAATCAAATAGAATCAATACTGCAAACACAACAACAACCAATTTTTCTGAAAGCTTCTTATTTAAAAAGAACCAGATTACTCCTGCTGATAGTAAAACTAAAACTAGTGTTCTTAGAGTGTCATTTACAAACAAAGACCTTCTATCAGTCTTTACTGCATCGATAAAACCTTGTCCATACGCTTGAATATAACGTCCATCATTACCTCCCACAAACTCAAATAATGATCCTTTAAACAATAACAAAATCAAAGCAATTCCTCCAGTGATGACTGTAGTGTATTTTAAAGCTTTTAATTTTTCTTCTTTCTTATTAAAATCGCTAAAAAGCTTTACTAAACCAAAAATTGCTAGTACTGGTATGCATAATTCAAGTATTACTTGGATGGAACTAACTGCACGAAACTTATTATAAAGAGGAAAATAATCAATAAATAAATCTGTTAAAAACCCAAGATTCTTTCCATAAGACAACAATAAAGACATAATTGTTCCAGCTACTAGCCACCATTTTAGTCTTCCTTTTGCTAAAAACAATGCCAATACAAATAAGAAAATAACGACAGCTCCAACATAAGCAGGCGCTTCAACAATAGGCTGTTTCCCCCAATATGTTGGTGTTTGCTTAGCTTCATTTAATGCTTGAACTGGAGTTGCACCAAGAGCTTTAAAATACTCATAAGTTTCTGAGTCTTTGCCTACATCTTCATAGCTTCCTCCTCCCATAAACCTTGGGATGAAAAGGTTCAAAGTTTCAACTTTACCGTAACTATAAGCTGTAATGTACTCTCTATCTAAACCACTAGAAAGCTCCTTAGGAGAACCATCAGGATTAATGGTTAACTCACTTTTGCCTCTTGTACTTTCTTTTACATATTCTTGAGTTGCCATAATATTGGTAGCATTCAATCCAATAGAAAAGATTACTGCAACAACTAAAATGCCAACTGCTTTAAAAAAATGAGGTAACATTTGTTTTTTATAAGCATCTATCAAATAAACAATACCCAACACTAAAACCAATAGCATCAAATAATACGTCATTTGATAGTGGTTTGCCGAAAGCTCTAACCCAAGTGCTATGGTAGTTAGTAAAAAACCGTAAATATATCTTTTTTGAAAGGTCAACAGGATTCCTGACAAAACTAATGGCATATAAGCTATCGCATGTGCTTTTGCATTATGACCAACGCCTAAAATTATTATAAGATAGGTGGAAAACCCAAAAGCCAGAGCTCCTAAAGCTGCGAGTTTATAGTCCACTTTCAGAACTAGAAGCAAAATATAAAAGCCTATTAAATACAGAAATAAATAGTCGGCAGGACGAGGTAAAAACCTAAGTGTATGATCTAATTTTTTTATGTAATTATTCGGATAATGAGCTCCTAATTGGTAGGTTGGCATACCACCAAAAGCACTATTAGTCCAATAAGTTTCTTCTCCAGTAGCTTCTCTAAAATCGTTTTGTTGTTTAGCCATGCCAATATATTGCATGATATCACTTTGAAAAATTTGTTTTCCTTGTAAAACAGGATTAAAATAAGCCAGAGCGACCACAACAAATCCAACAATAATGATGATATGTGGTAAGAGTTTTTTAAACGAAAATTGCATGAAAAGTATGTGAAATTATTTTTAGAAAATTAATCAATTTCTTCGTAATCTACATATTCACCAACATTTTTATTTCCAGAAGTATTTTTGTTAGGCATTTTATCAATGGATATTTCGCCTTCTTTTTGTTTTGGTTGAGGTTTTTGCTGTGGGTTAAACTGCTGTCCGAATTTTTGTTCAGCCTTTTTAGCAACAAATCTCATAATATAAGGAGCAAACAATCGGGTTAGTATTTTTAAACCATACCAAATCGAAAGTATTATTAAAATTGTTCTTACAAAACCTGTAAGCGACGCATATTGCAACATGTATAAAATATTTGCCCAAAAATACAATTCTTACGATTTAAAAACCGTTTAAAGGTCATAAAAAAATAATAAATT
>CALGIH010000097.1 GCA_937916035.1 uncultured Lacinutrix sp. | reverse complement strand
AAAAATAGAGCCTCCATAACTTACAGAGTTGATAGAAAAGCACCTTACATTATAGATTCACTTTAAACCAAGATTGCTTCGCCAATTATTGATTCACTTTACCAATCAAATAAATTAAATTCCATAGTAAAAACTGGTAATCAATTTAAAGATATTGATGAAACAAATGAGCGCGAACGCTTAACAACTATTTTCAGAAACTCTGGTGTTTACCATTTCTCTCAAGATCGTATCTGGTTTAATAATGATTCAATTTTTGCAGATAAATCTGTAGACGTAGAACTCGAAATAATAAACAGAACCATTAGAAATGAAGATTCAGTCGCACATGTTCCTTTTAAAATTTACAAAATAAAAGAGGTCAATATTATTACGGACGAAACAGCCCTAAATCAAGGTGATGTATTTTCAGATTCTATTGTATTTAAAAACTATAATTTATTTAGCCATGATAAAATGCGCTATAGACCTAAAGCAATCGCAAATGCCATTTTTATTAATAAAGGCAATGTGTTCAGTGACCTTGACAGAACGCGAACCTATAGATATCTGAACAACCTACAGACCTTTAAATACCCAAATATTGAGTACATTGAAAATCCAAACGACACTACATTAACAGCTAATATTACTCTATCTCCTAGAAAAAAATACGGTTTAGGATTTGATGTTAATATCTCCCAAAGTAATATTCAATCTGTTGGTTTTTCATTTAGCACTTCTTTACGCATTCGTAACATTTTCAGAGGTGCTGAAACCCTCGAGATTTCTGGTCTTGGTGCTATTGGAGCATCTAAAGATGGTGCAAGCAGTGATGATCCCTTTTTTGATATTAATGAATTTGGTGGCGATGTGAAATTAATTATTCCTAGGATCTTTTTTCCTTTTAAGACTGATAAAATCATCCCTAAATACATGTCCCCTAGCACAAGAATTAGTCTTGGTTTTACGAGTCAAACTAATATTGGTTTAGACAAGCAGACCTTAAATGGGATTTTTAATTATCGTTGGAACCCTAAGCCAACTTTAAATCATAGCTTAGATCTTTTTAATGTTCAATATGTTAGAAATATAAATCCTGGAAACTACTTTAATATATACCAAAACAGTTTTAATCGTCTTGAAAATATTGCCTTAGGAACTTATAATACACCTGCTGAGTTTATTTCAACTGATTCAGAAGGTAACGATAATTTAGACAAATCTAAATCTGACGAATTTATTGATTTAGTGCTTCAAGATAATGCTTTTCAGGACTCAAATCCAAACGAATACCAAACCGTTAATAATATCGATGAACGCAAAAATAGATTAAAGGAAGACAACCTTATTTTGGCTTCTAACTTCAGTTATGTTATAGATAAACGTGAAAGTTTATTTGATACCAATTTTTCAATTTTTAGAGCAAAATTAGAACTTGCCGGAAATTTGCTCGCCAACACATCCAAACTTTTAGGTTTAAACAAAAATTCAGATAATCGTTATGAAATTTTTGGCGTTGCCTATTCAAAATATGTCAAAACTGAATTAGACTATGTAAAACATTGGGCTATTGGCAGAAATAATGTCATTGCAACTCGTGCTTATTTTGGTATTGCTATTCCTTACGGGAACTCAAATAGCATTCCGTTTTCACGAAGTTTCTTTGCTGGTGGACCAAATGACAACAGAGCATGGACAGCCTATAATTTAGGACCTGGAAGCTCTGATAGTAATAACGAATTTAATGAATCCAATTTAAAACTAGCCTTTAGTATTGAAAATCGTTACAATTTATTTGGAAACCTTAATGGTGCCTTTTTTGTTGATATTGGTAATATTTGGAATGTGTTAGATAATGAAGATGACCCTAACGCTACATTTGATGGTCTAAGTTCACTAAAAGATATTGCTATTGGCTCGGGTTTTGGGTTACGCTATGATTTTGGTTTTTTTGTACTTAGAGGAGATATTGGTTTTAAAACCTATGATCCATCATACGGAGAACAAAATAGATGGTTTAAAGATTTTAATTTCAAAAATGCTGTTTATAATATTGGTATTAATTATCCTTTCTAGTAAATTAAGTGCTCTTTAATTAATCCCATTGACGCAATCGATTTCGCGGAATTTTATCATTTTCTAAATGATTTATTAAAACAAATTATTCAAAAATTCACTACTTTTGAATCTTACTATTTTATTTTAAAAACTACAAAATGAGTCACAAAATTAAAGCAGGAGTTGCAACAGGAAGAGAAGTTCAAGAAATTTTTAAACTAGCAAAGGCAAAAGGATTTGCATTACCAGCTGTGAATGTTGTCGGTTCAAACACTATTAATGCCGTTTTAGAAACAGCTAGAGACTTAAATGCTCCAGTAATTATTCAATTTTCTAATGGTGGTGGTCTTTTTAATGCGGGAAAAAGCCTGTCAAATGAGAATCAAAAAGCTGCGATTGCAGGCTCAGTAGCTGGCGCAAAACATGTCCATTTATTAGCTAAAGAATATGGTGTTCCTGTAATATTACATACAGATCATTGTGCTAAAAAATTATTGCCATGGATTGATGGATTGCTAGATGCCAGCGAACAACATTTTAAAGAAACTGGAATCCCTTTATATAGCTCTCATATGATTGATTTATCTGAAGAACCTATTGAAGAAAATATTGAAATTTGCAAGCAATATTTGCTGCGAATGAGCAAAATGGGAATGACATTAGAGATAGAACTAGGTATTACTGGAGGCGAAGAAGATGGTGTAGATAATTCAGATGTTGATGATTCAAAATTATACACACAGCCAGAAGAAGTTGCTTATGCTTATGAAGAATTAAGCAAAATTAGTGACCAATTTACTATTGCTGCAGCGTTTGGTAATGTACATGGCGTTTACAAACCTGGAAACGTAAAATTAACTCCAAAAATTCTAAAAAATTCTCAAGAATATATTTCTAAAAAATTCAATGTTGATAATAACCACATCGATTTTGTATTTCATGGTGGTTCAGGTTCAACTGTTGAAGAAATAAGAGAAGCCATTGGTTATGGTGTCATTAAAATGAACATTGATACAGACATGCAATATGCTTTCATGAGTGGTATTCGTGATTACTTTAAAACCTATGAAGCCTATTTACAAACTCAAATTGGAAATCCTGATGGTGATGATGTGCCAAACAAAAAGTACTATGATCCAAGGAGATGGCTTCGTGAGGCAGAAAATACATTTGTTACACGTTTAAAGAAAGCATTTGAAGATTTAAATAATGTTAATACATTATAAAAATTACGTAATTTCGCAATCTAACTAACAACTAAAATCACCTTATGGCTATGGCTTGGTTTAAACGAAAGGACAAAGGTATTCACACACCTACAGAATCTAAAAAGGATACTCCTAAAGGCTTGTGGTATAAATCTCCAACAGGAAAAGTAATTGATACTGAGGAGCTTGAAAAAAATTACTATGTAAGCCCTGAAGATGGATATCACGTAAGAATTGGTAGTAAAGAATATTTTGAAATCTTATTCGATGACAACAAGTTTAAAGAATTAGATGCCAACTTATCGTCTAAAGATCCTCTTAAATTTGAAGACACTAAAAAATATCCAGATCGTTTAAAAGCGGCAACTGAAAAGACAAAACTAACGGATGCCATTAGAACAGCTGTTGGGAAATCAAAAGGAAATGACATCGTTATTGCTTGTATGGATTTCACTTTTATTGGTGGTTCTATGGGAAGTGTTGTAGGCGAAAAAATTGCTAGAGCTGCTGACTATGCATTAAAAAAGAAAATTCCATTCATGATAATTTCAAAATCTGGTGGAGCACGTATGATGGAAGCAGCATATTCCTTGATGCAATTGGCAAAAACTTCAGCAAAATTAGCACAACTTGCTGATGCTAAAATACCCTATATTTCATTATCTACAGATCCAACTACAGGTGGCACAACAGCTTCGTTTGCAATGTTAGGCGATATTAATATTGGTGAACCTGGAGCTTTAATTGGGTTTGCTGGACCTCGTGTTGTAAGAGACACCACAGGAAAAGAATTACCTGAAGGCTTCCAAACTTCTGAATTTCTTTTAGAACATGGCTTTTTAGATTTTATCACTCACAGAAAAGATCTTAAAAATAAGATAAATCTTTATATAGATTT
>CALGIH010000096.1 GCA_937916035.1 uncultured Lacinutrix sp. | reverse complement strand
TGAGGACACTGCTGTTGCAGTTGAAAATTTGCCAGAATATATCGAAGCCTTTACTGCGTTGATGAAATCCTATAACCAAAACGCAGTGTACTATGCTCATGCTGGAGCAGGTGAATTACATTTAAGACCAATCTTAGACCTAAAAAAATCTGAAGACGTAAAACTCTTTAGGGACATAAGTGAAGCATCAGCCAAATTAGTTAAATCTTATAGAGGTTCTTTAAGTGGAGAACATGGAGATGGTAGATTACGTGCAGAATTTATTCCATTGGTTTTAGGAACTAAAAACTATGAGCTCTTTAAAAGAATAAAACATACTTGGGATCCAAACAATATTTTTAATCCAGGAAAGATTGTCAATGCAAAACCAATGGATCAAGATTTGCGTTATGAGGCAGATGTTTTAGGTCCAAAGATTGACACCATTTTTAATTTTGATACAGATGGTGGAATCTTAAAAACTATTGAAAAATGTAACGGTTCAGGCGATTGTAGAAAATTAAGTTTTGCAGGTGGCACTATGTGTCCTAGTTACAGAGCCACACTTGATGAAAAGGACACAACTAGAGGAAGAGCTAATGTGTTGCGTGAATTTTTAACACAGAACACTAAAGAAAATCCATTTGATCATCCTGAGATTAAAGAGGCCATGGATTTGTGCATTTCTTGTAAGGGCTGTAAATCTGAATGTCCATCAAACGTTGATATGGCTACACTTAAAGCAGAATTTCAGTATCAATACCATAAGAATAAGTCAAGATCTTTAAGGGATAAGCTCATTGCTAATAATGCAAAACTGAATAAGATAGCTTCTAAATTTCCAAGTATCCATAATTTTTTTATCAAACAAAATTGGTTTAAAATAGGTTTAGGAATTACGAAGCATCGTTCATTGCCAAAATTGCAATCGCAAACATTACGTACATGGTTTAGTTTCTACACACAAACCTCAAAACCTAGAAAAGTATATTTGTTCTGTGATGAATACACCAATTATTATGATGTTGAGATTGGTAAAAAAGCAATCCAACTATTAGATAAATTAGGTTATGAGGTTTTAATGATGAATCATGAGGAAAGTGGGCGAGCATACATTTCAAAAGGATTTTTGGACGAAGCAAAGAATATTGCAAATGCCAATGTGAACCAATTTAAAAACTTGGTTTCAGAAAATATTCCTTTAATTGGAATAGAACCTTCAGCAATCTTAGGTTTTAGAGATGAGTATCTCAATTTGGTTGATTAATCAATTAGAGAAGAAGCATTAATATTAAGCAAATCAGTATTTTTAATTGATGAATTTTTAGCCAATGAAATCAATGCAAAAAACATAACTTCTGATAGTTTCAATAAAGAATCAAAACAGGTTTTACTTCATGGGCATTGTCATCAAAAGGCACTTTCATCTACTATGCACACCAAAAAGATTTTAAGTTTGCCTTTGAATTATACTGTAAGTGAAATTCCTTCAGGATGTTGTGGCATGGCTGGGTCTTTTGGGTATGAAAAAGAACATTATGAGTTGAGTCAGAAAATTGGCAATCAAGTTTTATTTCCTACAATTGAGAAAGCAAACGATAAAGTCATTATAGTAGCCAATGGTACAAGTTGTAGACATCAAATACTTGATGGTGTTGGTGAAATTGCCAGGCATCCAATAGAGGTTTTATATGAGGTATTAAATAACTCCCTCAAAAGTTAAGATTTGATTTTAATTAAGCGATAAGCATGTTCAAAAGAATCTATTGAACGTTTTATGTCCTCTTCTGTAGTGGTCCAAGCACAAATACTTATTCTTATA
>CALGIH010000095.1 GCA_937916035.1 uncultured Lacinutrix sp. | reverse complement strand
AAAACTACTTGCAACCTCTGAAACCAAATGGTGTTTCATAGATGCTAAGACCAAAAAACCAATCAGGATTATTCCAAAAGTTGCTAATTTATTTCATTAAATAAATTCAACACATACTTTTACATCATTTTAAAAGTTATATTTTTACCAAAATGATAAGTTTTAATGAAACGTAACATATACTTTTTAATCACAATTTCAACTTTAGTTTTTTGGAGCTCATGTCGAAAAGATTTTGAATTCGATTTAAGCTCTGGAAATCTTGAGTTCTTAAAAGACACTGTGTATCTTGATACGGTTTTTAGCAATATTGGCTCAAGCACTTACAACTTAAAAGTGTATAACAATAGCAATAATGATATTGTGATTCCAAATGTACGGCTGAGTCAAGGACAAAACTCCATGTATCGATTGAATGTTGATGGACAAACAGGATCAGGAGCTATTTCTGGAAAAGAATTTGAAAATGTCGAGATCCTTGCTAAAGACAGTATGTTTATATTTATTGAAACAACCATTAACATTCAAACTTTGGTTTCTAGTGAAACTCAGTTTTTATATACTGATGCTATCGAGTTTGATACTGGTTCTAGCCTTCAAAAAGTAGAATTAGTAACACTAGTTAAAGATGCAGTTTTTATATATCCTCAACGCTTTTTAAATTCCGAAGGTGATTATATAACCGAAACCCTAACCTTTGATGTTGATGGCGACGGAATGGACGACGAAACTTCTATCAAAGGTCGTTTTCTTGATGACTCAGAACTCACATTTACCAACGACAAACCTTATGTTGTCTATGGTTATGCGGCTGTTAATGATGGTAAAACCCTTACTATTGAAGCTGGAGCACGTGTTCATTTCCACTCCAACTCTGGATTGTTAGTTACCTCTGGTGGCTCGATCAATGCGCAAGGAACTCTAAGTGCTGATGAAAACCTCATGGAAGGCGAAATTATCTTTGAAGGCGACCGATTAGAACCAGGATTTTCAGACGTTCCTGGACAATGGCAAACCATTTGGTTATTTAACGGAAGCACCAATAATATCTTTGATCATGTAACCATTAAAAACAGTACTGTTGGTCTTTTAAGTGAAGGCAATCAAGATGATGTTTTAAAATTGAATATCACCAACACTCAAATTTATAATTCAAGCAACTTCGGAATATTAGGAAGAGCAACGTCTATAAATGCTGAAAATTTAGTGATTAACAATAGTGGACAATCATCATTCGCAGGCACATTTGGTGGAAGATACAATGTGGTTCATTCTACACTTGCAAATTACTGGAACAATAGTTTTAGACAATTCCCTTCAGTTTTATTGAACAATTATTTGGTAGATGCAGATAACGTGACGTTTACTAATCCACTAGAGGAGGCTAATTTCACCAATACCATTATTTACGGAAATGACAATCCTGAATTGCTTTTAGATAAAGATAATGATGACACTTTCAATTTTAAATTTACCAATTGCTTAATTAGATTTAACGATTCAAGCAACAACTTTACAGGAGATCAATACGATTTTGACAATGTAGCACTTTATGAGAATGTAGTATTCAATGAAGACCCTGAGTTTTTAGAACCTTACTTAAACAAATTACAAATTCCTGATGGCTCACCAGCCGAAGGCTTTGGCATAGTTTCTGGAAATCTGTTTTCAGATATTCTTGGTACTATGAGAACGACACCAAGAGATTTAGGCGCTTATGAAAGCATTGTGTTTGAAGATTAAGAAAGACGCAACTAATCTTCAACAAATTCCAATAAATCTCCAGGCTGGCACTCCAAGGCTTTACAGACAGCCTCAAGCGTGCTAAACCTTATCGCTTTTACCTTTCCTGTTTTTAGTTTTGAGAGATTTGCTAGTGTAATATTTACGATTTCAGATAATTGGTTAAGTGACATTTTACGTGTTGCCATCATCACATCGAGGTTTACAATAATTGCCATAGCTTATACAGTTTCGTCTAGTTCGTCTTTATACTCAACTCCTTTTGAAAAAATTGTGGCAATAACATAAATAACGGCTGCC
>CALGIH010000094.1 GCA_937916035.1 uncultured Lacinutrix sp. | reverse complement strand
CCAGAAGGCGGCCCACCGTCTACCTGAATATAATATACTTGTTGATCAACTAACGTAGTTGTAATTTCTGCCTTAAAACTAACACCTACATCATCATTACATGCTATTTCTACAACGCCACTTGACAAATTAGTATCATCAACAATCGTATATAAATGCATAACAGTATCATTTAATGTACTGCCCAGAATAATTAGTGCTAATTATATAACTTGCATTACCTTGAGCTGTAAATTTAAACCATACAGAATTATTAGCCGTGTCTGTGTTAAACCAACATGTACCATTCCCAACCTCAACGGCTTCAGCAGTTGAAGCTACATTAGAATAAGTACCACCTGTTGAATTAGCTCCAATAGATGTAGTTAAATCAGTGGCATTCGCTGACATATCGTTTGCAAAATTATATACTGTACTCCAAGCTGTGGGACCTACAGAACAAATAGTTCTTACATATAAATCGTATTGAGTAG
Source organism: uncultured Lacinutrix sp. (assembly GCA_937916035.1). Taxonomy (GTDB): domain Bacteria; phylum Bacteroidota; class Bacteroidia; order Flavobacteriales; family Flavobacteriaceae; genus CAJQLB01. The sequence continues at coordinate 1,973 of CALGIH010000094.1, read as the reverse complement.
ATCCAACTATACCAGTTGCTGTATCAGTTGTTATTTCTGTAGCAGTTGAACCATTTGCTGCTGGCACATCGACATCTGGATCGTCACCATCATCCATAACTCTCCAATCATAACCGCCTAATTCCAAAGGTACACTTCCCCAACTAAGATCTGCCGTAGTTGTAAAAGGTGCTGAATTCAAAGATCCTGGAGCATTACATGTTGAAGAAGCTGCAACAGAAACATCATCAATATACCAACTATCGCCATCATCATTAGTATGAATAAAAGCTATATAAACTGTTGACAAACCATCAAAGGCACTTAAATTCAAGACTTTTTCTTCATAAACCATTGGAGATGCAATAAGATTGGTTCAGTCCAACTCCCACCACTTATTGCGGCAAAACTCGTTTGGTCCGTTTGTGAAGTGGTAGAAATCCTAACTTCATAAGTAGAGTTATAAAGAGTATTAAATTCTTGTTTAGTAAAGAAACATAATTCTGAACCAGAAACTCCAGATAAATCAATCGCAGATGTCACTAACCAATCTTGAGTAACGCCGCCAGCAGGTGTATCATATTGATTATATGCTGCATTAGATTGCCAATTAAAGGCAATTAAAGGCAATTAATAAGATAAATAATAAAGTAATTTTTTTCATAATAGGTTTGTTTATTTAAGATTAATAAGGTTTTTTAACGCATTAAAATTATCCTATTAAATCACAATAGCATGACTACTAGTGTGTTAATCGATTATAGGCCAAGTATATCGATTAAAAACTAAAATAAAAAAATGAAAGGGCAAAATAATCGTCAAAGGCCCCTCTAAGCTCTCTATGGTAAGCTTATTCTGTTATAAAATGCTCCATAACTGCATCACTAACTCCCATATTACTAAAACCTCCATCGTTATAAAGGTTTTGTAACGTAACTCGCTTCGTTAAATCACTAAATAAAGTTACCGTGTAGTTAGCGCAATCTAAGGCAGTTGCATTACCAAGAGGCGACATTTTTTCTGCATACGCAATAAAGCCATCAAACCCTTTAACACCTTGACCAGCTGTTGTAGGTGTAGGTGATTGTGAAATGGTGTTTACTCGTACCTTTTTATCACGACCAAAGAAATAACCAAAGCTACGTGCAATACTCTCTAAATAAGCTTTATTATCTGCCATATCATTATAATCAGGAAATACACGTTGTGCTGCCATATAAGTAAGTGCAACAATACTTCCCCATTCATTCATGGCATCAGCCTTATATAATGATTGCATGACCTTATGAAATGACATTGCAGAAACATCAGTCCCTTTTTGTGTCCAATCGTATTTTTGGTCTGTGTAAGGTCTGCCTTTTCTAACATTGATAGACATACCAATTGAGTGTAAAACAAAATCCAATTTTCCGCCTAAAATCTCCATTGATTGCTCTACAAGGTTTTGTAAATCTTCTTCTGAAGTGGCATCTGCAGGAATAATTTGCGAGCCAGTAATTTTCGCCAATTCATTAATTTGTCCCATTCGCATGGCAATGGGAGCGTTGGTTAAAACGAACTTACCTCCTTCTTCATGAACACGTTCTGCTGTTTTCCAAGCAATTGAATTTGCATCTAATGCTCCAAAAATAATTCCTCTTTTTCCTTTTAATAAATTGTATGACATGGTTAATATGTTTAGTTCTTAGTTGATTCAAATATACTATTAATTAAGTAACTGCTTTGCATGAGCAATAGCAGATGTTGATGCTTTTTTGCCACCAAGCATTTGCGCAATTTCAACAATACGTTCATCTTGATTTAATTTTATCAAATGCGTTGCTGTTTTATTATTAACGTCTTCTTTATAAACTTTGAAATGGTTATCTCCTTTAGCTGCAATTTGTGGCAAATGGGTAATTGAAAACACTTGCATTGACCGACTCATCTGATGCATAATATCAGCCATTTTTGTTGATATTTCTCCAGAAACTCCTGTATCTATTTCATCAAAC
>CALGIH010000093.1 GCA_937916035.1 uncultured Lacinutrix sp. | reverse complement strand
TTGATTATTCACGATTCTGATGACGATATAATACCTTATAAAGATGCTGTATCTATCAACCAAAGTTTCAAAAACAGCAAACTTATTACCACAAAAGGTCTAGGTCATTCATTAAATAATGACACTGTTGCAAACCATATTTACGAGTTTCTTGATGAATAACTTTGTGGTATCTTTGTAACATGGAAACATCTCTTACTCGCATCAATAAATTTTTAAGTGAAGTTGGTTACTGCTCAAGACGAGAAGCAGACAAACTTATAGCAGATGGACGCGTAACTGTGAATGGAGAAATCCCAGAAATGGGAACCAAAATAGCCACGGAAGATTTGGTTGCAGTAGATGGAACCATTTTAAAAAACAACAACAATAGTTTTGTTTACCTAGCTTTCAATAAACCTCTAGGCATTGTTTGCACTACAGATAATCGTGTTGAAAAAGACAATATCATAGATTATATTAACTATCATAAACGTATTTTCCCGATTGGGAGATTGGATAAGCCAAGCGAAGGATTGATACTTTTAACTGATGATGGAGATATTGTAAATAAAATTTTACGAGCTAGTAACAACCACGAGAAAGAATACATTGTGACTGTTGACAAGCCAATCTCTCAAACATTTATTGAACGTATGTCGTCTGGAGTTCCTATCTTGGACAGAGTGACAAAAAAATGTGAGGTTAAAAAAATTGATAGTTATACCTTCAGAATTATTTTAACACAAGGTTTAAATAGACAAATTAGACGCATGTGTGAGTATTTAAATTATGATGTACAAACACTTAAGCGTGTTCGGATTATGAATATAAAACTTGATGTTCCTGTTGGCGAATATCGCGAGCTAACTTCAATAGAATTTGAAGAGTTAAACACTTTATTAAATGACTCTATAAAGACCTATAAACAAAGATAATTCATCTTATTCTGACGTTAATTATTTCTTAAATAGAACTATATTTCATAGTGTGCTTTTAGCTTTAAAAGAAAACACACTATTCTAAGAACCTTTTTTCTCCTTTCCATCCTTTGCTTTATTTGCCCAATATGACTATGATATTTCTAAGGAAACTCCCTTATGGCATGGCAAATCAAGAAGTTTTGAACAAATAAAAAAATTATGAATCAATGATTGGTGAATGGATTGACCAAACTGAATCTGTGGTTTTTCCAACTTGGAAAATTAATTGTGTGCGAAATTAAATTTAGTTCATTACAATAAAATAATTAAATTCGTTGTCTAAACTTATAGACAATGGCATCACCTTTTCACTTAGCAATTCCAGTTTCAAACTTAGAAACTTGTAGAACATTTTATAGAGATATTTTAGGCTGTGAAGAAGGCCGAAATAGTGATCACTGGGTTGATTTTAACTTTTTTGGACATCAACTTGTCATTCATTATAAACCTGCATCATTAGAAGAATTACACACGAATTCTGTAGACGGAAAGGCGGTTCCTGTACCACATTTCGGAGTGGTTTTACCTTGGGAAGAATTTGAATCTTTTTCCAATAAATTAAAATCACAAAATATTGAGTTTATTATTAAGCCTTACATTCGCTTTGAAGGTCAGCCTGGAGAACAAGCCACTATGTTCTTTTACGATCCATCTGGAAACGCATTAGAATTTAAAGCCTTTAAAGACATCTCTCAATTATTTGCTATATAAAAAACAACACTCTTAGCTTTTGACCGAGAGTGTTGCCTTAAAAAAATTCTGCTATTAATTCAATTAATTTCCTGCTTATCTAGCACTATCTTATTAATTATTGTTTCATCAGTAATAACTTTTACATAATAGACATGACTCGGAAAACTAGAGAAATCTATATTCATATCTGTCTTACTTTTTTAGCATTTGCGCTAAAAGCAATCGAAGTAAAAAAATAATTAGATTGAAAAACATCTTTTCTGCTAATAAGGCAATAATCTAGATAAACCGAAAAAGCAGATAAGCTTTTTCTTACTTTTTTGAGTGACGTTCTCTAGCTAAGAGTGTGTTTTTCAAAAGCATAGCAATAGTCATTGGACCAACACCTCCAGGAACAGGTGTAATATAACTTGCCTTTTTACTTACATTTTCAAAATCTACATCCCCAGTAATTCTATAGCCTCTTTTCTTTGAAGCATCTGGAACACGTGTAATACCAACATCAATAACAACAACTCCATCCTTAACCATATCGGCTTTTAAAAACTCAGGTTTCCCTAAAGCTGTAATAATAATATCTGCATGCTTTGTAAACTCTTCTATGTTTTTTGTTCTACTGTGAGTTAAGGTAACGGTTGAGTTTCCTGGAAACCCTTTACGTCCCATTAAAATACTCATTGGCCTTCCTACAATATGAGAACGACCAATTACGACTGTATGCTTCCCACTTGTCTCGACACCATAACGATCAAAAAGTTCTAGAATTCCATATGGAGTAGCTGGAATAAATG
>CALGIH010000092.1 GCA_937916035.1 uncultured Lacinutrix sp. | reverse complement strand
TACAGCAAAAGATTTATGAACTTGAATAAAGTTATTATTGTCTAAAAAAGCTAGTACATCAGATATTTTTTCTCTAACTGTGATGGTTTCAGAATTTGTAATCACTTTAGTATAGTTGCCAGCTGCTTCAATATATTTAATCACGTCAATAGTAACTTGCATTTGAGTTTAGACGAAATAAATCAATTTATCAGGTCTAATTATTATCAAGCTCCTTATCCAAAAGCAAATAAAAACGATACAGAACTATTACTCTCATCAAAAAAAGGTGTTTGTTGGTATCGTGGTCATTTTAAAGATGATTTATCACAGGAGGAAGTAGAGGTTGGGCTCAATAAATTTGATGCAAAAGCTATTGTTGTTGGTCATACGCTTCAGTCAAAAATAAAAAGGCACTACAATGGGAACGTATATGGTATCGATGTTAAGCGTCCTAAGGATTATCATAAAAACTGGCCAAATCAAGAATCAGAGGCATTACTTATTGAAAACGATATGTATTTCAGAGTTTTAAATAATGGAGAAGTTATAAAACTAGAGTAAAAATCAACTAATCAATATAAAGCCTTTGTCCAATTTTTAAAAGTGATGTACTTTTTATGTTATTGGTAATACAAATGGATCTAATTGAAACACGATTACGTTGCGAAATACGAGAAAGGGTATCTCCTTTCTTAACAACATAAATTTTCTTTTCTCTTACAAGACTTGCAATTGCTTCATCTTCCGTTAGTAATAATTCCATTTTTGTTGTTTGTTTTGAGCTATGAAGATAGGGTTTAGCCCATTTTTTGGTCACCCATATTTCATTAGATCTAACATTGTCGGTTCCATCAAAATCAAATAAGTATTCAGGATTTATAGCGACACCTTTATAACTTGTAATAAAATGCAAATGGCTACCTCGTGCATTTCCTGTTGCTCCTCCAATGCCAAGTATTTGCCCACCAACAACAGTGTCATTAGCTTTAACTGCAATTGATGATAAATGTGCATAAGCAGTTTCAAGGCCATTAAAATGTCTTACAATTACCAAATTACCATGTCCCGAATTATATCTTGCAAAACGCACAACACCATCTAACACCGAAACTACATCATCTCCTTTTACCAAATCAATATCAATGCCTTCATGTGCACGTCTCCAGCGCCAACCATATCTAGATGTTATGACTTTTTCTTTTAGAATTGGAGAATTGTAAACACTGTCAGAGAACTTTATTTGAAGCGGAAACTCGATAGTTTCACCTTTATAAGGATTAAATTCAGTGTTATCCCAATGAGAAGATTTAATCCCAAAAGCTGATATTGCTGCTTCTAAAGCTTTATCTAAATTCTTATTATTCGCTAAATCTTCAAGCGATAAACTCAAGCTATATAAACTAGTATTAAGCTGACTATAGCATTTAAACGAAAACAACAATAGAACTAAAAATATTAATTTCAGTTTCATTTATATAAAGAAGTATAGCAAGAAGGCAATTGTTCAATTTAGAATTAATTATAGGGAAAGCCAATTTATAAAAAATTACTTATTATTTCTATTAAAATTATCGATTTCCGTAATGCATGTAAATAAAGTATTATTTTTAGAGACACAACCAAAACATTTCAGCTATGCGAACTATTATTATTATCTGTTTACTCTTTTTATCTATTGATTTATCTTACTCACAAGTTGATCAATCCTTATATCAAAATCTTGAATATAGAATGATTGGCCCTTTCCGTGCAGGAAGAACAGTTGGAGCTGTTGGTATTCCCTCGCAACCAAATGTGTTTTTTGTTGGCGTAAACAATGGAGGCGTATGGAAAACAGATGATTATGGACGTACATGGAATCCTATTTTTGATGATGCTCCAACAGGGTCAGTTGGTGATTTAGCGGTTTCTCCTTCACATCCAAATGTTATTTATGTTGGCACAGGTGAAGGTCTTCATAGACCAGATCTTGCAGTTGGTGATGGCATGTTTAAAACGATAGATGGAGGCAAGAACTGGGAACATATTGGCTTGAATGATGTTCAGCAAGTTAGTCGTGTTATTGTACATCCAACCAATCCTGACATTGTTTTTGTTGCTGGTTTAGGGCATCCATATGGAGCCAATGAAATGCGTGGTATTTTTAAGTCTGTCGATGGTGGAAAAACATGGACAAAGACATTATACATTAATCATAATACTGGAGCAATTCAAGTTGAATTTGATCCTAATAATCCTCAAGTTTTATTTGCTAACATGTGGGAACATCAAGAAGGTCCGTGGGAAAACGCTAATTTTTCTGGTCCAAATAGCGGCTTATACAAATCAACTGATGGTGGTAATACTTGGAGAAACATAAAAAAAGGATTGCCAGGAGCAAATGAAGGATTAGGAAGAATAGGAGTTACCATAGCATTAAGTAATTCAAAACGTATGTATGCAACAGTCGATGCTAGAGAAAATGGCGGTGTTTACACTAGTGATGATGCTGGCGAAAACTGGACCCTTGTCACTTCTGAAAGACGTCTTTGGGGAAGAGGTAGTGATTTTGCTGAAATAAAAGTTCACCCAAAAAACGAAAATATAATATTTGTAGCTAACGTTGCTTCCTATAAATCTGTTGATGGCGGAAAAAATTGGTCATCCATTAAGGGAGCACCTGGAGGAGATGATTATCATCGTATTTGGATCAATCCAATCAATCCAGAAATTATGCTATTTGCTGCAGATCAAGGCGCTGTTGTAACGGTCAATGGAGGGAAAACTTGGAGTTCATGGTACAATCAACCTACAACACAATTATATCATGTATCAACAGATAATCAGTTTCCTTATTGGATTTATGGTGGGCAACAAGAAAGTGGAGCCATTGGAATAGCAAGTAGGAGTAATGGAGGACAAATTTCGTTTAGAGAATTCATAGGAGTTGGCGCAGATGAATATGCTTATGTTGCTCCAGATCCAAACGACTCCAACATCATTTATGGTGGACGTGTTATTCGTTTCAATAAAAAAACGGGTCAGTCACAATATGTTGGTCCTGAAGTTTTGCGCTCAAGAGAATTCAGGTATTTGAGAACAATGCCATTATTATTTCATCCAGCAGACAATAACATGCTGCTTTTTGGAACTAGCGTTGTTTGGAAAACACTTGATGGAGGACAGAATTGGGAACAGATTAGTGAAGATTTAACAAGAAAGCAGCCTGAAGTTCCAGCTAGTGTTGGAGATTATAAAACCGAAGAATTAGAAACCATGAAGCAACGTGCTATTGTATATGCAATAGGACCTTCGCATCTTGATAAAAATATTATTTGGGCTGGAACAGATGATGGTTTAGTTCATGTAACACTTGATGGTGGTAAAACTTGGAAAGATGTTACGCCTTCAGCAATAACTTCTTGGGATAAAATTTCACAAATAGATGCTGGACATTTTGATAAAGGAACAGCTTATATTGCTGTCAATGCTATTAGAAAAGATGATATGAAACCACATATTTTCAAAACACATGATTTTGGTGCTAGTTGGCAAGAAATTACATCTGGAATGAATCCTTCAGGTCCTGTAAACACAGTACGTGAAGACCATAAACAAAAAGGATTATTGTTTGCAGGGACTGAGCGTGAAGTCTATTTTTCATCAAATGATGGATCCTCTTGGCATTCACTTAGAATGAACATGCCAGCATCTTCCATTCGTGATTTGGTGATCCATGAAAATGATTTGGTTATTGGAACTCATGGACGTTCAATTTGGATATTGGATGACTTTAGTCCGCTACGAGAATTAACAACATTGAATTCAAACAGTAGTCATTTTTATCAACCAAGCGATGCGTATCGTATTCGTTTTAATATGTTTAGCGACACACCTTTGCCTCAAGAAGAGCCAACTGGTGAAAACCCGCCAGATGGAGCTCTCATTGATTACTATTTAGGCGCTAATGTAAATAATGTAAAACTTGAGATATTAGATCAAAACGGAACTAAAATCAATTGGTTTTCAAGCAACGATATTGAAGAAGATTTAGATTCTACCAAAATGCAACATCCAACTTATTGGAAACGAC
>CALGIH010000091.1 GCA_937916035.1 uncultured Lacinutrix sp. | reverse complement strand
AAGTAGTTTTCGAAATTTTTAAACGTTACAATTCAAGGAATAAACACAAAATGACACCAATACCAATTTGCGAAATTCCTAAAGATTTAAAATAATTTCTACAAAATTCATAAGTTATTAAGAGTTTGCGTTGTTTTTTTTATTAAATTCGAGTCTATCTGCTTAATTTACACATCCCTAAACTCTACTTATTTGTGGGTTTTAGTATAACTAATTTAAAACATTAAATCATGATTAAGGTATTGGTTGCAGATCACCATCCTATCATCCGAACAGGATTAAAAATGCTGTTCGAATCTTCACCTGACATTCAAGTGATTGGAAGCGTAACAACTGGTAGAGAGTTATTTGACTTTGTTGGTCGCACAAAAATTGATATTGTACTTTCTGAGATAGATTTACCAGAACTTAATGGAATTACTGCACTCAGAACCCTTAAAAAGGAATATCATGATGTGAAAGTGATTATGTTTAGTTCTCACCCAGAAGAAATTTATGCTATCAGCACTATTAAAGCTGGAGCTTCTGGATATCTTACCAAAACAGTAAGCACACAAACCATTAAAGATGCCATTATGAAGGTTTATAATGGTGGCATTTACATAAGTAATAGTTTGGCACATCGTCTTGCTTTTGATGAACGTGGAAACAAACCAAGTAAACTTTACAAAAAACTCTCAACAAGAGAAGTTGAAGTTTTAAAACTTTTATCTTCTGGACGACGCAATAAGGAAATTGCTGAAGAACTTGAAATTAATGAAAAAACAGTAAGTACTTACAAAGCTAGACTAATGAAAAAGCTTAATGTGACTAATTTGGTTGACCTAATAAACCAAGCACGTCATTTAGAACTGGGCTAGTTACAATACTCGATTTAATTTTCTAGACAACAACATTTTTAAATTAGAATAGTTTAAAACATCTTCCAACAGCGTTTTGTTGTTTTTTGTTGCGTCCAAAGTCTCCTGCTTAAACTCTGTCACTTTTTGATCTATTAAAAAACACCGAAGACTTAATATGGTTTCATTAACCAATTGAGCAATACCTTTTGATTTGCTCTTTGGATAGATGTTTTTACGTTCCCAATCATGTAAACTGTAGCGCTCGTCATTCATTAATATGGTTGTGATTTCATATGCCATTTTTTCATCAACACTATTCACGAAATTTTCTAATGCAAATTCAGGATTTTGATTTAAAGTGTCAACAATAGTATAGTAAATAGTTCTAAAATTTTCATTCGTAAATTCCATCTCATCTTCTTGTAAATCCAAGTAAATTTTTTCAAATACTTTAGTATGATGTATTACAGGCACAAGAGTAAGCTCTCCTTTTTCTGATTCTTTTATAACTAAATCTTCAAAATCTTCAGTTTCGTTTCCATAGAGCAATAAAATTTCAATGATTTTTCGTTCTAATTCATATTGAACATCAACCTTTTTAACAAGTTCTTTACGTTGCACAACATCAAAAGCCTTTTGTTCTTCTTTACGACTTTTATTGGCATCATGAAGCTCCTTTTTACCAATTTGAGCTAAGGTACTAAACAAAACTTCCTCACTAATATCCATTATCTTTGCACATTCTTGTACATAAATTTCTTTTTGAATACGATCTGGGATTTTAGAGATACTATTTACCATATCTCTAATTAATGCTGCTTTTTTTATAGGGTCATTTTTGGCTTCGTCCATAAGTAAAGAAGCTTTATACGCAATAAAATCTTTTGCGTTTTCTTCAAGATACAGAGTTAGCTCTTCAATAGTATTTTGCTTAGCAAAACTATCTGGATCTTCTCCTTCTGGGAACGTACACACTTTAACATTCATGCCCTGTTCCAGAATTAAATCTATACCTCTAAGTGAGGCTCTAATACCTGCGGCATCACCATCAAATAGTACAGTGATGTTTTTGGTGAGTCTATTGATAAGTCTAATTTGCTCAGAAGTAAGAGCCGTTCCAGACGAGGCAACCACATTATTTATTCCTGTTTGATGAAACTGAATAACATCAGTATAACCTTCAACCAAATAGCAATTATCTTCTTTAGCTATGCTCTGCTTTGCATGATAAATGCCATACAAAATTTTACTTTTATGATAGAGTTCGCTCTCTGGAGAATTTAAGTATTTTGCGGCTTTTTTATCAGTCACTAAAATACGCCCTCCAAAGCCCAAAACACGTCCACTCATACTATGAATTGGAAACATTACTCGACCCTTAAAACGATCAAAACGCTTTTCCCCTTTAACGATGGTAAGACCAGTTTTTTCTAGAAAACCAATATTATAGCCTTGTTTTAAAGCTTCGTCTGTAAACGCCTGCCATTCGTCTAGCGAGTAACCCAAATTAAATTTCTTAATGGTTTCATCTGAAAAACCGCGTTCTTTAAAATAACTTAAGCCTATCGCTTGACCTTTATCTGTTTTATAAAGAACTTTTTGAAAATACTTACTTGCATACTCGCTAACCAAATACATGCTTTCGCGCTCATTAGCTTGCTCCTTTTCCTCATTACTTTGCTCAGTTTCTTCAATTTCTATATTGTATTTTTTTGCAAGGTATTTAATAGCTTCAGGATAGGTAAAATGCTCATGCTCCATTAAAAATGAAACTACTGTGCCTCCTTTTCCGCTTGAAAAATCTTTCCAAATTTGTTTAACTGGAGACACCATAAAACTCGGTGACCGTTCATCGCTAAAAGGGCTAAGACCTTTGTAATTACTTCCAGATTTTTTGAGTTGTACAAAATCACCAATAACCTCTTCTACGCGAGCGGTTTCAAATACTTGGTCTATGGATGATTTTGATATCAAAGGAATAATTTACAATGTCTGTAAAAATAACAAAAACTAATAATATTTTAAATATTTTATTTATTCTATGGTTCTGTCGCATCTAGATTAGCAAAAAAATAAAAATCTATCTTTACTTTCAAAAAATAGATGTTCAAAGGTCATTGTTTCCCAAAGGCGATTATATTACA
>CALGIH010000090.1 GCA_937916035.1 uncultured Lacinutrix sp. | reverse complement strand
AATTAGCATCAGCTAAATGTTCTAAAACATATTCGATGGATTGTTTTTTCGTCAAAACGCTGTCAAAAAACTCGTGTCGCATTCGAATTCCGAAGTTATTAATGCCAATAAATTTGCGTGTAACTTTGTCATAATTAATGTGAATACATTTCTTGCCGTTTTTGTATTCCCAATAAAAACGAGCTTCATTATCTTTAGGCTGTGCCCAAACCCAACCATAGGTTTGGTATTCAATATCAAAAAATTTGGCCGAATTAAACCAATGTCCTGGTTTGTATTCAATTTTGTTTCCGCAAATTGTTTGTGCAACCGTTTCTCCCATCATTCGTCCTGTGTACCAAACGGCTTCAATGGCTCGCCTCTCACCAATAGGTTCATGTTGTTCAGCGCAATCACCAATAGCATAAATATTTGGACTATTAGTTTCAAGAAAGCGATTTACTTTGATGCCTCTTCCTGTTTCAATACTTCGACTGAGCTCAGTACGAGTCGGTGAAGTTTTTATAACATCAATATTAGGTGACACACCAGCTGTTAAGCCAACAAAGTCACATGGAATTTCTTCTCCTGTTTCTTCAATAACGATGGATTTAACCTTTCCGTTTTCATCTGAAACAATTTCTTTTAAATTACTAGAAAGTCGCAAATCAATACCATTGCTTCGTATTTCTTTGTTAATCATTTCACTTTCCTCTTGAGGTAGTACGCCATTCCAAAAACTGGCTTCACGAACTAAAAACGTGACAGGAATATGTCGTGAGTGGAACATCTCGGCTAATTCAATACCTATGAGTCCACCACCAACAATCACAGCACGTTTACACACTTTATTGTTTGGAGCATAAACCTCAAGAGTCTCTAAATCTTGTTTACTGTATAATCCTTGAACGCCTTTTAAGTCTTGTCCTAACCATCCAAATTTATTGGGTTTACTTCCTGTCGCAATAATGAGTTTATCATAGTTTAAGTTGCTGCCATCAGAAAAACTTAATGTAGCATTTTCAGTATCTATACTTTCAACATATCCTTTTTTTAAGTCGATACGATTTTTTTTCCAAAACCAGTTTTCATAAGGTTGCGTATGCTCAAATTTTTGATGTCCCATATACACATACATCAATGCAGTACGTGAAAAGAAATAGTCTGATTCTGCCGAAACAAGGGTGATTTTTTTATCAGAAAGTTTTCGAATATGCCTAGCTGCTGTAACGCCAGAAATTCCGTTCCCAATAATGACAATATGGTCCATGAATGTTGTTTAGTTGAATGGTTTGTCGAAGGTTTTGTTAAATCCTTAACGAGGTAATTTCAATTTGTTTAAATTTAGAAATTAATTAACACTTATGAGGATTGTTTTTTGGCTTTTTTTGATATTTCTTTTCAGTTCATGTGGTATGACAACCATTAAGGTTCCAAAAATAAATGGCGTTAGTTTTGTAGCGTCGAGAGATTCAATTTCTGACGTACATATAAAACCAGTTGTAAACATACATGCCAATTATGCAGCTATTATGCCTTTTGGATTTATAAGAAGTAGTGATAATCCTGAAATTATTTATAACACAGATAGACAATGGTTTGGTGAATCAAGGCCAGGAGCAAAGCAATATATTGAAGCATTGCACAAACATAATATTAAAGTCATGATGAAACCTCACATATGGATACGAGGAGAATTTACAGGACATTTGACAATGGATTCTGAGGAACATTGGATGCAATTAGAACAATCATATTCTGAATTTATTCTTGATTTTGCAAAATTAGCCCAAGAAACCAATGCTGAAATGTTATGCATTGGAACAGAATTGGAGCAATTTGTTATAAATAGACCAGACTATTGGAACGGCTTAATCAAGAAAATTAAAAACGTGTATAAAGGTAAACTCACCTATGCAGCAAATTGGGACGAATTTAAACGGACACCTTTTTGGGATCAATTAGATTATATTGGAGTGGATGCTTATTTTCCTGTGAGTGATTCTCAAACTCCAACAGTTGAAGAATGTTTGGAAGGATGGATGGAGCACAAGGCTGTTATTAAAGAGCTTTCAGAACAATTTGATAAACCCATTTTATTTACAGAGTTTGGTTACAGAAGCGTGGATTATTCTGGAAAAGAACCTTGGAAAAGCGAAAGATATAGTGAACCTGCCAACTTTGAAGCGCAAAACAATACAACAGAAGCATTATTTAAAACATTTTGGAATGAAGAGTGGTTTGCTGGCGGATTTGTTTGGAAGTGGTTTCACAACCATGAAAAAAGTGGTGGCGAAAACAACAACCAATTTACACCACAGAATAAGCCTGTAGAATCTATTATTAAAGTACAATACGCTTTTCAACAATAGATTCTGTAAGCATTCTCTTCTATTCCAAAGTAACCACCAAATCCTCAGAGTTAACCATTACTCCAGGTTTTAATGACAGTTTTTTAATAGTTGCATCTTCATTTGCTGTTATGGTAGTTTCCATTTTCATGGCTTCAATAATAAATAAAGGTTGATTTTTAGCTACTTTTTCACCTTTCTTGACCAAAATTGTAGATAAATGACCTTGTAAAGGAGCTCCAATTTCTTTCGAATCATTTTTATCTGCTTTAACATTCTCTACCTTGTCTATTTTTATCGATTCATCTTTTACTTGAACACTTCTTCCTTGACCATTCACTTTGAAATAAACCGTTACCATTCCATCATTGTTAGGTTTTCCAATAGAATCTAGAGTAATTAGCAAGGTTTTTCCTTTGTCTAATTCAATAATAATTTCTTCACCTCTTTCCATTCCGTAAAAGAAATTCTTGGTTGGTAAATTTATTAAACTATCATATTTTAAATGCTTGTTAAAGGCATCCGTAAATACTTTTGGATATAATTTATAGGATAAGAAATCTGTAATATCAATAGATCTACTTAAATCGTTTTCAAATATTTTTCTGAAAGCTTTGTATTCTTCATCGATGTCTAAAGGCTCTATATGAGCATTTGGTCTATCCGTATAAGGCTTTTGGTCTTTTAAAATTAACTTCTGAAGATCTTTAGGGAAACCGCCAACTGGTTGGCCTAAATCGCCTTTAAAGAAGCTTACAACTGATTGCGGAAACGAAATCGTATCACCACGCTCCAACACATCTTGAACAGTTAAATTATTACTGACTAAGTATTGAGCCATGTCACCAACCACTTTAGAACTAGGTGTAACTTTTATAATATCTCCAAAAAGTAAGTTGACATCTCCATACATTTTGGTAATTTCATGAAAACGGTCTTCCAATCCTAAAGCTTGCGCTTGCGGTTTTAAATTGGAATATTGTCCTCCAGGAATTTCGTGCTTGAAAACTTCGCCAGAGCCTGCTTTTAAACCAGATTCAAATGGGTAATAATAGTCTCTAACAGTTTCCCAATAGTTAGAATATTCGTTTAAAGAATCAATATTTAAGTTGCTTTCCCTGTCATTGAACTTCATCATTTCTACACCCGAATTAAAATTAGGCTGTGA
>CALGIH010000089.1 GCA_937916035.1 uncultured Lacinutrix sp. | reverse complement strand
TACACGAAGAAGATTTAATGATTTGTGATGGTAAAGAAAACCCAATGTGTATTGCTGGTGTTTTTGGTGGTATCCATTCGGGAGTTACTAATAAAACCACAAGCATCTTTTTGGAAAGTGCCTATTTCGATCCTATATCAATAAGAAAAACAGCCAAACGTCATGCATTAAAAACTGATGCTTCATTTAGATTTGAAAGAGGTATCGACCCAAACATCACAAAATACGCATTAAAACGTGCTGCCTTATTAATTACTGAAATTGCTGGAGGAGAAATCACTAGTGATTTGATTGATGAATATCCGCTAAAACTTGAAGATTTTCAAGTGCGTCTTAGCTTTGAAAATGCCAAAAATTTAATTGGAGAAGAAATTCCTAAAGAAACTATTAAACGTATTTTAATGTCTTTGGATATTAAGATTAATAATGTGACTGAAACTGGTTTAGGCTTAACGGTTCCTGCGTATAGAAATGACGTGCAACGCGAAGCAGATATTATTGAAGAAATTTTGCGTGTATATGGTTACAATAATATTGGAACTACCGAAAAATTAAATGCTTCTATATCTAATTCCTCTAGATTTGAAGATCATAAAGTGCAAAATGTAATTGGCAATCAATTGGTTTCACAAGGGTTCTATGAAATCATGGCAAACTCACTAACTTCACCTGACTATGCGCACTTAAGCGAGCAACTAAAAGAAGAACATAATATATTAATTTTAAATCTTTTAAGTAATGACTTGTCTGTTTTAAGACAATCTTTATTATTTTCTGGATTGGAAGCAATTTCACATAACATCAATAGACGACAACTGAATATAAAATTGTTTGAATTTGGAAAAACCTATCATAACTATAGTGAGGCGCGTGAAGAGCATAAACATTTAAGTTTGTTAGTCACTGGAAATAAAAATGCCGAACGATGGACTGCAGAAAACAAAACAAGTGATTTCTTCTATTTAAAAGGTAGCGTAGACGTTATTTTGAGTCGATTAGGTATTTCCAGAGCAAGGACTTCTCCAATTAAAAACGATGTGTTTAGTGAAGGCCAAAGCTTAAGCTTAGGTAAAACCAAGTTAGTGGACTTTGGGATTGTCAAAAAATCCATTTTAAAATCGTTTGGAATTTCTCAAGAAGTATTGTTTGCCGATTTTAATTGGGATAATATTCTAGAGGTCGCAAAAAGAAATAGTATTAAGATTACTGACATACCCAAATACCCTGAAGTACGACGTGATTTTGCATTGTTATTAGATGATAGTGTGACTTTTGAATCTATACACACCATTGCTAAACAATCTGAAAAACAATTGCTTAAAAACATTAATCTATTCGATGTTTATGAAGGCAAAAACCTTCCTAAAGGCAAAAAGAGTTATGCTGTTAGTTTTACCTTGCAAGACGAACACAAAACGCTTACTGATAAGCAAATTGATAAGATTATGAATAAGTTACAGGCAAGTTTTGAAAAACAGCTTGGAGCAGAACTGAGATAGAATTCTAAATA
Organism: uncultured Lacinutrix sp.; assembly: GCA_937916035.1. Lineage (GTDB taxonomy): Bacteria > Bacteroidota > Bacteroidia > Flavobacteriales > Flavobacteriaceae > CAJQLB01. The sequence continues at coordinate 1,989 of CALGIH010000089.1, read as the reverse complement.
TTTGAATCAAATAAAACCTGCCAAATACCTTCTGTATTTTTTTGCCAAACAAGTATGTATTTTCCATTATAAGAATCCTCGCATTGTCCAATTTCATAGACAATAGTATCTGAAACTGGTTCAACCAAAATTGGTTTTAAGGTTAATTCATATTGTGGACTGTTCATGTATTGATATTCATTAATAATATCTTTTCTTCCAGTAATCATGGGTCTATGGTTGTAATACATAGCATTTTCGCTATACATAGTTTCAACCAATACCTCAACGTTATGCGAATTACAAATTGCTATCCATTGAGCTCGTTGCTTGTCAATATCCTCTAAATTAACTTTTGATTTTGTAGTTTCTGTAATAAATTCCAATTCTCGTTTATCAGTACCAACCGACGTATTCCAAATAATAAGATGTTTAGCTATTCCATCATCCTTATTAATAAAACTACCTATTTCATAATCATAGGTGTCATTTGCTTGAATCCTTATGGTAGCTGCTACACTTTTAACAACGAAATCAACTTTTGGAATGAGTTCTAAAATTTCTTCTCGATTTGCCAAATCTATACCATTTGCAGAAAGCACCATTGCATTTTCAGTATATAAGCTAGATAGCAAATCAATGTTTTTAGTATTTATGGCTTGCATCCATTTTTCATTGGCTGAAATAGAATCAGAAAGTTTTACTTCTTGTTCTTCATTGTTAATTTCTTGAATAGCTTCCTTTTTAGAAGTCTGTTTACAACTTACTAAGAGCAATAAACACATTAGGAAAAAGATGACTTGATTTCGCATTTATACTAGATTAGTTTTTAATTTTTTTATACTTTTTCATAAGTATTATAACATCATCAATTGGCAACGACTCAATGGTATGTCCATCGTGTCCTGTTATTGTTTCTGCAGCAAATAAGGAATTTAAAATAGCTTCTTCAGTCGATTCTATGGTTGCTAAAAACAAAGGTGACATATCATCATTTCTGACTTCTTTCTTATTATTAAACATAGAATCACTTTGATAGGGAATTAAGTTTTCCTTTGCTGTGGAAAGTGCAATCACATAATCACCACTTCCATTAGAGGCTATTCCTCCAGTTTTGGCTAGACCAAGCATAGCACGTTTCGCTAAGCGTTCTAAATTTCTAGCATTTAAAGGAGCATCAGTAATAACCACTATCATACAAGAACCATCAGCATCGTTTAAAATTTTATCTCTGTAAGGATATTGTCGTAATTCTTTCGCAATTGGCACTCCATTAATTTCTAAAACACCTCCGAAATTAGTTTGAACTAGCACTCCAACGGTATAGCCACCTATAGATTCAGGAAGTTTTCTTGAAGATGTTCCAATACCTCCTTTATATCCAAAACAAATGGTTCCTGTTCCTGCTCCAACATTACCTTCTTCAACAATTCCATCTTTTGCATTATTAATCGCATTTAAAACATGTTGTTCAGTGACATGACGTCCTCGAATATCATTTAGCCATCCATCATTAGTTTCACCAACTACCGAATTTACTGAGCGTACATCATCATTTTCTTTTTGATTTAACGTATAGCTTATTAAGCCTTCTGTAGCAGCAGCAATACTTAAAGTATTTGTAAGTATAATTGGTGTTTCAATATTGCCTAATTCCTTAACTTGACTGTAACCAGCTAATTTCCCAAAACCATTACCAATATAGATGGCTGCAGGTACTTTGCTTTGGAATACATTACCTTGATGTGGTACAACAGCTGTAACTCCTGTTCTAATGTTATTACCTTCTATAATGGTTTCATGACCAACAGTAACACCTTCAACATCAGTAATTGCATTGAGCTTTCCCGTTTTTAAAACTCCTATTTCAATACCATAATCTCTAAGCCGTTTGTTTTGTGCATCCATATTTATGGATATAATCAATGTTATAAAAAATAAACATTTAGTTATTTTCATAGTTATTATTTAATCCGTTTTAATTAAGATTTATCTCCTTAACTTTTATAC
>CALGIH010000088.1 GCA_937916035.1 uncultured Lacinutrix sp. | reverse complement strand
ACCAACTATATTAATAGCTGACGATCATCCACTTGTTTTAAAAGGCCTACAAGACTTTCTAATTGAAAAAGGCTATACTATAGTTGCTTCCAAAACTGATGGCAAACAAGCTTACGAATTTTATAACAAATGATGTTTATTCACTAAAAAGGCAAATCATCATGATCATCTTCGTTTAAATCTCCAGCTGGTTCAAAAGCATCCATTGGTGGAATTGGAGGCATATCACCATTTGAAGCATCTGCTTGTAAAGCTTCAATTCTCCAACCTTGAATAGAGTTGAAATATTTTACTTCCCCTTGAGGATTTGTCCATTCACGACCTCTCAAGTTGATGCTAATTTTAACTTGTTGATCCACTTTATAACTATCTAACAAATCTGTTTTGTCCTGAACAAATTCAACCATTATATGTTGTGGGTATTGCTCTTCAGTTGTAACTACAAGTTCTCTTTTACGAAATCCTTTAGCTCCAAATGTTTGTGTTTCTCCAATTAATTTAATCCTTCCTTGTAATTCCATTGTATTCTATTTATTTCCAATTATCTATTTAATACTTATTTCTGCGGGTTTAAAGTTAACTTAATAATAACTTTAATGCACTATTTACATCACCAAAACTCAAATAGTTTTTGGCAATTTTATGTTTTTCACGATGTGTCATTTTCCTAATGTTAGGATAATTTACACTTATTTCATTCACAAACCGTTCAATACTTTTTTTAGTTGGTAACTTTTCAACATTTCCAAGCACTCCTAGGTCATTACCTGTTAAAATCATGCTGTTCTTAACGCTTTCAGGAAGTGCATTTACTCCAATTCCCAAAGTACTTAACGGTTTTGGGATTTCAAAAAACCCTTTATTTGCTCTTGTATAATAGCTTCCGCCAGCACGAGCAACCAAATCCAAGGCTTCTTGATTTATGGTTTCATCTGCATTTAAAACCTCTTCAGTAATATGAAGTTTTACAACCTCACATATTATTAAATTACCTGCACCACCTTCTTGTCCTAAGGCTATAACTTCATTCACCTTACACTCAAACTGAACAGGCGACTCACCAACTCTAAATGGTTTTACTAGGTCAGATTTAACCATAGTAAGTCCTGCTTTATCAAATTCATTGATAGCTTCAGGATACTCAGTACTACTTAATGACATTTGTTGCACAATATCATAATTCACCACATTTATGACAACTTCTTTAATTTGTTTTGCATTCTCCAAAGTATGTTTTGTGGTATTGTTACTAACACGACGTGCTGGTGAAAAAATTAATATTGGTGGATTTGCACTAAAAACATTAAAAAAACTAAAAGGAGACAAATTTGGGTTTCCGTCAGCATCTATAGTACTTGCAAAGGCAATAGGTCTTGGCGCAACTGCACTTAATAGCAAGCCATGCAATTTTTGCACGGAAAGCTCTTTCGGTTCAAATGATATCATTAATTACAAATTTGAGCAAAGTTAACTATTATGCCTTGCAACTAAAAACAGTTTTACTAACAAGTTGCGCAATAATATTAACATAATTGCATTATATTTAAAATTGAAATTTGCTTTTATAGATGCTAACCAAAAACCAAAACATTATTCGATGGACTATTGTTCTTTCATCGTTTATCATTATTTCTTTAATTCTCTGGAATACCTACGATTTCTTTCAAAAATTCAAGTACGAAGAACGTGCAAAAATGCAAACTTGGTCTTTTGCTCAATCTGATTTTTTAGAAGGAATGGATGACCTAGAAGCTGATGTAAGTGGTCTTACTACTCAGGTTATGGAAACCAATACAACCACTCCAATGATTTTGGTTGATGACAAAGGTAAAATTTTTAATATCAGAAACATTGACACAACAAATATTAGAAACCCAGAAACCTATTTGGAAAAATTAAAAACGCGTTTTGAAAAAGAAAACACGCCAATTAAAGTTAGGTATAAAGACACCATATTTGGAACGATTGTTTATGGCAATTCTGAACTGCTAAACAAACTAAAGTATTATCCTCTAGCTCTTGTACTTATTATTATCCTCTTTGCAGCTGTTGCGTACTTTTTCTATAGAAGCACTAAAGTTGCGACTCAAAATAAATTATGGACAGGCATGGCAAAGGAAACAGCACATCAAATTGGCACGCCTTTATCATCATTAATTGGTTGGACAGAAATTTTACGTTCAGAAAATGTAAATCCAGACTACATTAAAGAAATAGAAAAAGATGTTGATAGATTACAAACTATTACGGATAGATTCAGCAAAATTGGCTCTGTTCCAAAACTAGATAAGGTTGATATTGTGTTTGCTACTCAAGATTCTTATGATTACCTAAAAAGACGTTCATCTGATCTTATTGAGTTTGAATTTGATGCTCCTAGCGACCCTCTTTTTGTTAATCTAAACATGCAATTATACAGTTGGACTATTGAGAATTTGGTTAAAAATGCCATTGATGCTATGAAAGGCAAAGGACAACTAAAAATTGCCCTTACAAATTCAGATAAAGAAGTTTTTATTCAAGTAACTGATACTGGAAAAGGAATTCCTAAAACTAGGTACAAAAAAATATTTAACCCTGGATTTACTAGTAAAAAACGTGGTTGGGGTTTAGGCTTATCCTTGTCTAAACGTATTATTGAAGATTACCATCAAGGGAGAATAAAAGTACTACACTCCGAACTTAAAAAAGGCTCTACGATTCAAATTTCGCTGAAATTAATAGCTTAATTTTGACTATGAAAAAGCAATACATCACACTAAAAACTGTAAACTTAAAAAACAATTGCCCAGAATGTTATTCTAACGAAGGACTGAAATTGTCTTTTGAGCAGGAGTTTTTAGAAACAAACTTATACAAATCCATTACCAATAACACAAGGCATCAGCTGGATTGTACTACTTGCGATACAGCTATTTATCCTGCCAGATGGACTGATGATATTGAACGTATTGTAGATTACCACAGAAAAACCTTTAAGCCAAAATCAAAATCCATAAAGCTAAAAAAGATAGCATGGATTATTTTTATCACGATAGATATTATTACACTTATGATAATACTTTATATTTCTGGTGTATTTAATTAGAAATTTATATGGCTAGAAATTGCTTTTGCAGTTGCTTCAAACGCTCCAGAAGTAAGTTTTTCTTTTGAAATAAACCGAGCATCTTCCATAGAGTTTAACGGGATTAAATGCACATGAGCATGAGGCACTTCAAGACCAATAACGGTCATACCAACTCGTTTACAAGGAACAGATTTTTGAATAGCAATGGCTACCGTTCTTGAAAACTCCATCAAATTTTTATAGGACTCTTTATCTAAATCAAAAACCTTATCAATTTCAACTTTAGGAATACAGAGTGTGTGACCTTTTGCGTTTGGATTAATATCTAAAAACGCTAAAAAATCATCTGTCTCAGCAACTTTATAGCATGGTATGTCTCCATTGATTATTTTAGTGAAAATGGTTGCCATTATGCTCTGGATATTTCTAAAACATCAAATTTAATGACACCATTTGGAACTTCAATTTCGGCAACTTCACCAACAGATTTACCTAATAAACCTTTACCAATGGGTGAATTTACAGAAATTTTTCCCGCCGCTAAGTCTGCTTCTCCATCTGCAACCAAAGTATAAGTTATTTCCATGCCATTCGTTTGATTTCTAATTTTAACTATGGACAAAACCAGTGCTTTAGAACTATCTAGTTGTGATTCATCAATTAATCTTGCACCAGCTAATAATTCATCTAATTTATCAATTTTCATTTCCAACATTCCTTGAGCTTCTTTAGCCGCATCATATTCTGCATTTTCACTCAAATCCCCTTTATCTCTGGCTTCACCAATGGCTTGTGATGCTTTTGGCCGTTCAATATCTTTTAATTGTTTTAACTCGGCGCGTAATTTTTTTAACCCTTCAGCAGTGTAATAAGATACGTTACTCATAACTTCATCGTTTAATTAATAAAAAGATGCTGAAACTAGTTCAGCATAAAAAAATCTCGTTTTCACGAGATTGTCTTACAAATATACAAAATTATTAGTTTCAAGTGCGTAATATTGTAGATTGAAAATAAAATGCTATGATGAAAAAAATTGCTGTTTTTTCTTTAATTTCCTTACTGTTTCTTAGTTGTAGCAAGAAAGATGATAACGACAGTAACTGTAATTTTTTACAGAATGTTGGTGTAAATACCAGCATAAATTTAAACTTGCCTCAGTACAACGATTTGAATTTTATCAGCAACCCTATATACATTTCTGGACAAGGAAATGGAGGTCTTATTGTAACTAATACAGGAACTGGTTTTGTGGCTCTTGATGCTGCAGACCCAAACCACATGCTAAATACTTGTTCCATACTTACTATTTCCGGCTTAGAAGGCATTTGTGGTTGTGTTGATGCAAACAAGTACAGTTTATTTACTGGTCAACCACTAGAAAACCCAGATTTACGATGTGGCTTAAAAGCTTATAGAGCTGAACTTAGTGGTAATATTTTAATCATAAATTAAAACTTCAACGTTGCTCCAATTAAAAAATTTGTGATTGCTTGTGGATAATAACCTGCACCTTCAATTGTTGTAGTTTCTCCAGGCACAGTCCAAGTATCATCATAAGTGAAATAATATCCGTTTGAAACATATTTTTCTCCAAAAATATTGTTTACCAATCCTGATAATACGATTGATTTGAATATTGAATTGGTTTTTATTTCATAGGTAATACTGAAATCATTCACAAAATAACTCTCCAATTTTGATGTTTTAGAATCTGTGTTTCCCATAAATTGTTTGCCTACAAATTTACTTAATAAAGACAACTGCAATTCTTTGGTTGGTTGAAATACAAATGCATTTGCTGCAATAAATTCTGGAGAAAATGATATATTAGTTTTACCTAAATTAACAACTTCGCCATTAATTTGAGAAAATGCATTTTTGTTTTTATTAGTGCTAATTGTGAAATTTGGCTGGATTGCTATTTTTCTTGAAAGTTGCAAAGCGGCATCAATTTCTAAACCTAACCGATAGCTGTTTCCACTGTTTTTTCTAATTGGTGTCCCGACATCATCAATAGCACCTGTAAGAACTAACTGTTCATTATACAACATATAATAAGAGTTTGCATTAATTCTGAATTTACCGCTAGTATGTCTCCAGCCTAATTCAAAATCGTTTAATTGTTCTGGTTTAATATCAGAATTGCTTTCAAAATCACTTCTGCTCGGTTCACGATTTGCTCTTGCATACGAAAAGTACAAACTGTTTTTTGTGTTTAATTTAAAAGTTATTCCGGCTTTTGGATTGAAAAAATTATACTTTTCATCTACTAAAAGATTTACTCGATCTGAAGTCAATCCAGAAGTTTTATAACCGACTGTTCTTAATTGTAAATCTCCATAAAGACTTACTTGGTCACTCAATTTATAAGTAGCTTTTGAAAATAAACTGAGATCTGTCTTTTTACCATTTCCATTATAATACTGATCGTTAATTTCACTATCACTTGCATATTGGGCCCAAATACTTTCTCCAAAATGGTCGCCATCATAGTTGCTGAAAGAGCCTCCAAAAGTCAT
>CALGIH010000087.1 GCA_937916035.1 uncultured Lacinutrix sp. | reverse complement strand
ATATAGAAAGACAATTTGAGCTAATGCAACAAGGAGGCATTTCAGCAGAAGATATGCCATCGCGCTGTGAGATGTTTGGTAAGCTATTGGAAGATAAATTATACTTACATCATTCTATACAAGATAGTTTAGTAGTAAATGTTGCCCAAATAAAATCTATGACAGACCAGCAAATCAATGCTTTTGCTCAACAAATTGGATCCATAGATGCCTTGGTTGCTTATTACAAGAAAAACAATGAACAAGAACTTAGAGATGACTTGTATGAAATAAACCGCAATAATAAGGTGGTTGAGCAGATGCAAGATAAAATCACTGAAGAAATTGAAGTAACTCCTGAAGAGATTCGTCAATTTTTTAATAGCATACCAGAAGCCGAACGTCCGATTTTTGGAACAGAATTGCGAGTAGCTCAAATAGTTGTTATACCAGAAACTACTGAGGTCGAAAAACAAAAAGTAATAGATAGACTTAACGGATTTAGAGCTGATATTTTGGATAATGGTGCAAGTTTCACTACAAAAGCAGTATTATATTCAGAAGATACAGGGTCTAAAAAAGATGGAGGAAGATATACTTTGAATCGTAATAGACCACAAATGGTTAAGGAGTTTAGAGATGTAGCTTTTTCTCTTGAAGAAGGCGAAATTTCTGATCCTTTTGAATCCATTTTCGGATTCCATATGATTTACCTTGAAAAAATTAGAGGTCAAGAATATGATGTGCAACACATTTTATTAAGACCAAAAGTTAATGACGATGATCTTAAAGCTGCAAAAGAAGAATTAGAAAACGCAAGACAACGTATTGTAGATGGCGACATCACATTTGCGCAAGCTGCTCTTGAAGTAAGTGATGAGGTGGAAACAAAATTCGATGGAGGTCAATTGCGTAATCCAAAAACACAAGATTACAGTTTTGAGCTTACCAAAATGGATACTGAATTATACACAAAACTTCAAAATTTAAAGGATGGTGACCTTAGTTTAATGTATGAGGATAATGACGATCGTGAACATCCAGTCATGTTTAAAATTCTAACTGTTACAGAGCGCAAAGAAGAGCACAAAGCTGAATTTGCAAAAGATTACTTAAAAATTAAGGATCTTGCATTACGTGAAAAACAACTGAAGATTATTGGGAAATGGCAAGAAGATAAAATAATGGAAACATTCATTAGTATTGCTAAGGAACAAAAATCTTGCGAATTTAATGGTAACTGGTTAAAAAAAGAAAAATAAGAGTCTATGTCTGACGTCGCTGCAATTAATCAATTTGTCACAAAATACAAAACACTTAAAACTGAAATTGCCAAAGTAATTGTTGGTCAAAATGACGTAGTAAATCAAATCTTGATTTCCATTTTCTCTGGAGGTCACTCGTTGTTGATTGGTGTTCCTGGTTTGGCAAAAACATTAATGGTAAATACAATTGCTCAGGCTTTAGGACTTGATTTTAAGCGTATTCAATTTACACCAGATTTAATGCCAAGTGATATTCTTGGTAGCGAAATATTAGATGAAAACAGGCATTTTAAATTTATAAAAGGACCAATATTTGCTAATATTATTTTAGCAGATGAGATTAACAGAACACCTCCAAAAACGCAAGCAGCTTTATTAGAAGCAATGCAAGAACGCGCAGTAACAATTGCTGGACATCACTATAAGATGGAGTTGCCATATTTTGTATTGGCTACACAAAACCCAATAGAGCAGGAAGGAACCTATCCTTTACCAGAAGCGCAGTTGGATAGATTTATGTTTGCTATTAACCTAGAATACCCTTCATTTCAAGAAGAAGTAGATGTAGTAAAAGCAACAACATCTGATATTGAAGTTACCGTAAATTCTCTTTTTTCAGCTAAAGAAATTTTAGATTACCAGCATTTAATAAGACGCATTCCTGTTGCTGACAATGTTATAGAATATGCTGTAAGTATGGTAGCGAAAACACGTCCTGACAACAAAACAGCATCAGATATTGTAAAGCAATACATTGATTGGGGAGCTGGACCACGAGCATCGCAAAACTTAATTTTGGCTGCAAAAACACATGCGGCTATCAATGGTAAATTTTCGCCAGACGTTGAAAATGTACAAGCTGTTGCTAATAGCATTCTTCGTCACAGAATTATCAAAAACTACAAAGCAGAAGCAGAAGGGATTACTGATTGGCAAATTATTAAAAGTTTGTTTTAGATTTAATAATTGTGTTTTCTCTAAATAGACAATCTCAATTGTTAATTTATTAAATATTTCATTAAAAAAATGAAGATTATTCAATTTTATATTGAAAAACCCCTCTTTTAATAAAAATTATTCATCAATTGTACTGTTTTTTTATGTATTCTCAAAAACATACAATTTTTTTGTACTTTTGTGAAACTCAATAAATTCAGATAATTATTTAAAAATTCATATATGGCATTCGATATTGACATGATTAA
>CALGIH010000086.1 GCA_937916035.1 uncultured Lacinutrix sp. | reverse complement strand
AATTTGGGGGGGAAAGAAGTTAAAAAACTTTCTAAATAAAGAAAGTGATGCGCCAAATCTTGGTGAAAGTTGGGAGATTAGTGATGTTGATGGCGATACTTCAATCGTATCCAATGGTGAGTTGAAAGGTTCATCACTTAAAGAATTATTAAAGACCTATCAAGAAGAACTTATTGGGGAAAAGAATTTTGAGGTATTTGGTGAAAAGTTTCCGTTGCTTATAAAATTTATTGACGCAAAAGAAGATTTGTCCATCCAGTTACATCCAAATGATGAACTCGCAGCAGAAAGGCATAATTCCTTCGGTAAAACAGAAATGTGGTACGTAATGCAAGCTGATGACGATGCAAATTTAATAGTTGGCTTCAATCAAAAAGTAAGTCCAGAAATTTACTTAAAGCATTTAAAAGATAAAACACTCACAAAAATTTTAAATTTTGATAAGGTAAAAGAAGGCGACACTTATTTTATCGAAGTTGGTCGAGTTCATGCCATTGGAGCAGGAGTGATGCTAGCTGAAATACAACAAACTAGCGATATAACCTATCGTGTTTATGATTGGGATAGGATTGATAATGAGGGTAATGAGCGTGAACTGCATAATGATTTAGCTATCGATGCTATTGATTTTCATATGAAAGACGATTTTAAAGTCACGTATTTGAAGCAAGAAAATCATGACAATAAGATGGTTACCTGTCTGTATTTTACAACAAATTATATCCATCTTACAAAAAAGGATCTGAAGGTGAACTTGCACGATTCATTCATTATTTATATTTGCGTTGAAGGAGAAGCTGTTTTTTATTCTAATGGAATTTCTGAAATTATCAAAAAAGGAGAAACAATATTGATCCCTGCTGCTTTAAAACAATTTGAAATAGATTCAAACAATGCAAAACTTTTAGAGGTTTATGTGTAAAATTGTTTAATTTTGCAGAAATTAATTTTATTATAAAATGGCAAACGTTAGAAACTTAAAAAAAGATATTAATTACGTTCTTGGAGACATTATAGAAGCGGTATATGTTTGGGAATATACAAACACTGATAAAGACACTAAAAAAAGTGAAGCGATAATTGATGAAGCAATTGAAACTTTTGACAATTTAATTTCAAAAGTAAATGATAAAAGTGTTGAAGATAAAAAGAAACACTTTAACATTATCAATCAAGATCTAGAGACTAAAGGTCGAGCATTAATTGAAAAAGTAAATAAACTTTAAAAAAAAGGCGCTTAAAGCGCCTTTTTTTATTGAATTGATTCTTCTTCTTTTCGTTGTTTTATAAACTTTTCTAGTTCTATACCATATTTAGAACTTGCAATATCTTTAGGCAAGGCATTGTAAATTGTATCTAAATACTTGACATTCGCATTATAAATTTCAGAAAGAGTAATATAAGGAGCTATTTCAGAATTTTTGTTATTCATAGCAAAGTTAATTGCATACAAATATTTACGTTTAAGTAAATTATCTGAATCCTGATTTGCTTTTTCTATTTGTGCAGGATCACCACTTTTTTGAGCATCGAACTTTGCGACAATTAATTCGAGATTTTGGTCATTAAATCTAGATGTAATACCCTTGAATTCATTTAACTTTTCTTGCAATGGAGAACCAGTGATTTTTGCGTCAAATTCGAAGTATTTCAATGTGGTGTTTATTTCAATAATCCCAGGCACAGCAAAGAAGGCAATTCGTGGTATATCGTCTCCTGCATTTTTATCAAGAGTTAAGTATAATATCTCTGGTGCTTCTAATTCACTTTTTAAAGAATAATTGTCTTCACCATTATAAATAACAGAATCCATTACTACCAAAATTGTATCTTGAAGTTGCTGTAAGTATAAAGTTCCTTTTTTTATACCTTTGATTGTACCAGTAACTGTCAAGTTTGGCTCTGGTTTGCCACATGAAGTAATTAATATTAATACAAGGAGGAAAGCTGCTTTTTTCATAAATTATTTTGAGCAGCAAATATCTAATTTATTTATTAAATACTAGCCTCCGGAAGCAATTTTCATCAGTTCGGCACAAAGTATTGCACCATAAGTTCCAGCCACATAACCAAGCACGGCTAATAAAGCACCAACAGTTGCAAGAGATGGATGAAAAGCAGCCGCAACAACTGGAGCAGAGGCAGCTCCACCAACGTTGGCTTGACTTCCAACCGCTAAAAAGAAATAAGGCGCTTTAATAAGTTTTGCTACTAAAACTAATAATCCAGCATGAATTATCATCCAAACTAAACCTATTAGGATTAAGCCAGGGTTTTCAAAGATTTTACCTAAATCCATTTTCATACCAATGGTAGCTACCAAAATATATATAAATACCGTTCCTATTTTACTAGCTCCTGCGCCTTCATAGTTTTTGGCATTAGTAAAAGATAATAAAATGCCTATAAGTGTTGCAATACTAATAAGCC
>CALGIH010000085.1 GCA_937916035.1 uncultured Lacinutrix sp. | reverse complement strand
GTAAAAAAATTCACTAAAGAATTTTCCCGACTTTCAGCACAAGACTATGTTAGAGATATCTTAGTTGACACCTTGCATGTTAAGCATATAATCATTGGTTATGATCATCATTTTGGACGAAATAGAATCGCAAACACCAATGATTTAAAAGCATTTGGCGAAATCTATGGCTTTAAAGTGACCGAAATTTCAGCACAAGAAATTGACGAAGTTACAGTGAGCTCTACAAAAATAAGGAAAGCACTCTTAGATGGTGATATTAAAACGGCAAACACTTTTCTTGGATATAATTTCATGCTAACTGGAATTGTTATTAAAGGAAAAGGTTTAGGTAAACAACTTAAGTTTCCGACAGCAAATATCAGTATTAAAGAATCGTATAAGTTGATTCCGAAAAATGGAGTTTATGTAGTGAAAGCCAAAATTGAGGATGCTGTTGTTTTTGGAATGATGAATATTGGAACCAATCCAACGGTTAATGGCAAAGTACAATCCATTGAAGTTCATTTCTTCGATTTCTCAAAGGATATCTATGGACTGCAACTTGAAGTTGAAATATTAGAGCGTTTACGCGATGAACAAAAATTTGGTTCGTTAGACGACCTAAAAGATCAATTGGCTAAAGACCTTATTAATTCAAAACAATTTTTGAACCAAAACGATGCTTAATCGTTGGCTATTTCAACATATCGATAATAGTGCACTTATTATTTTCAGAGTATTTTTTGGCTTGCTCATTGCGCTTGAATCGTTTGGAGACATTATAACAGGTTGGGTTAGGCAAACTTTAATTGAGCCTGAATTCACATTTTCATTTATTGGTTTTGAATGGTTACAACCACTTCCTGGAATGTGGATGTATGCGTATTTCTGCATCATGGGGCTTTTTGGCATTGGTGTAATGCTAGGTTATAAGTATAGAATTAGCATTATTGCATTTACGGTGCTTTGGGCTGGTGTTTATTTCATGCAAAAATCATCTTATAACAATCATTATTATTTATTGGTTTTGCTAAATGTGTTTATGTGTGTATTACCTGCAAATAAATATTTTTCATTGGATGTTAGACAAAACCCATCCTTGCTAAAGCAAAGTATGCCACGATGGTGTAGTCTTATAATAATTATTCAAATGACAATTGTTTATACCTACGCTTCCATTGCTAAAATATATCCAGATTGGTTAGACACAACTGTGATGGAAATGTTAATGCAAAGCAAAAAAGACTATTATGTCATTGGTGATTTGCTTCAACAAAAATGGTTGCATCATATGTTGGCTTATGGAGGGCTTTTATTCGATTTGCTAATAATTCCATTATTGCTTTGGAAACCAACTCGAAAATGGGCTTTTATTTCGGCTATACTATTTCACCTATTTAATTCTATAGTATTTCAAATAGGAATTTTTCCATATATGTCATTAGCACTTTGTGTGTTCTTTTTTCCAACGAAAGCCATTCAAAAAATATTTTTCAAAAACAGGCCATTTTATGATGAGGCTGAAGAGGTTATTCCAAATTATAAACCGTTTCTAATAGCTGTTTTTGGATTCTATTTTATGGTTCAAATTGGGTTGCCATTGCGTCATTGGTTTATAAAGGATGATGTATTATGGACAGAAGAAGCGCATCGTTTATCATGGAGAATGATGCTACGTTCAAAATACGGAATTGCTCATTATACCATTATTGACAAAGAAACAAATGAAAAAACCAGGGTGAAGTTAGACGATTATCTAACCAAAAAACAAATAGGGATAGCCAGTTCCAAACCTGATGTTATTTGGCAATTTGCACAACGATTAAAACAAATATTTGAAACAGATGGGAATGCCGTTGAAATCTATGTCGATTGCAGAATTAGTGTTAACGGAAAACCTTTAAAACTACTCATTGATCCAAAGATAGATTTGGCATCTGTAAAATGGGATGCCTTTAATCATAATGATTGGATTTTACCTTCAAATGAAGATTGATTTACTAAGTAATTCCGTAAATTTGTCGCTTAAATTTTCACCCAATGTTACAATTATCTTTTATTAGAGAGAATCAAGAATTAGTCATTGAGCTTTTAAGTAAACGTAATATTGATGCTACCGAAATGATTGCTGAAGTGATTCAGCTTGATGAAGAACGCAGACAAACTCAAACAGAATTGGATAATACATTAGCAGAATCTAATGCGCTTTCTAAAGAAATTGGGATGCTTTACAAATCTGGTAAGACTGATGAAGCCAATGCTATTAAAGACAAAACGGCTCAATTAAAAGAAGATAGTAAAGCGTTGACTGAAAAATTAAATAACACTTCTGAAAATTTGGATGAATTACTTTACAAGATTCCTAACGTTCCCAACGAAGTTGTTCCAACTGGAAGCTCCGAAGAAGATAATGAAGAAGTATTTCGTGAAGGTGATATTCCAGAATTATCAAAAAATGCTTTACCTCATTGGGATCTAGCTAAGAAATATGACATTATAGATTTTGAGCTTGGTAATAAAATTACAGGTGCTGGTTTTCCTGTGTATAAAGGAAAAGGAGCAAAGCTACAACGTGCACTCATCAACTATTTTTTAGATAAAAATACAGCAGCTGGTTATAACGAAATGCAAGTGCCACATTTGGTTAATGAAGCTTCAGCATTTGGGACAGGACAACTTCCAGATAAGGAAGGACAAATGTATCATGTCAATGGTAATGGAGATAATTTTTTTTTAATTCCTACTGCTGAGGTTCCTGCAACTAATTTGTTTCGTGGCGATTTATTAACAGAAAACGAACTACCAAAAGCCATTACAGCTTACACGCCTTGTTTTAGAAGAGAAGCTGGAAGTTATGGCGCTCATGTTCGTGGTTTAAACAGATTACATCAGTTTGATAAAGTTGAAATCTTACGCGTTGAGCATCCTGATAGATCTTATGAAGCACTCAATGAAATGGTAGAGCATGTAAAAAACATACTTCGTGAATTAAAATTACCATACAGAGTTTTAAGACTCTGTGGAGGTGATTTAGGCTTTACGTCAGCTCTTACTTTTGATTTTGAAGTTTACTCAACGGCTCAAGAACGATGGTTAGAAATTTCTTCAATTTCAAATTTTGAAACTTTTCAAGCCAATCGTTTAAAACTTCGCTTCAAAAACAGTGAAGGAAAAAGCCAATTAGCGCATACCTTAAATGGTAGTTCCTTGGCATTACCTCGAGTTTTGGCTGGGATTTTAGAAAATTATCAAACAGATAATGGTATTAACATTCCGGATGTTTTAGTGTCTTATACTGGTTTTTCTACAATTGAGTAAATCACTCGATTTATTTATAATGTAAGAAAAGAATTATAAATAAATCGATAAAGTGTGCAATAAACACGTTGTTTAACGAATATTTACATATCTTCTTTGTTTTTCACAATATTTTTCACAAGTTAGTAGCACCAAACTGAACAACCTACTTAGTTATGAAAAATATAAAAAGATTAATACTGTTTACTACCTTGGTGGTTTTGATAGTGAAAGTGGTTTTATAAGCTGATT
>CALGIH010000084.1 GCA_937916035.1 uncultured Lacinutrix sp. | reverse complement strand
GTGACAAAATACTTAAGGTAAGACAAGAAAATGAAGAAGAAGCGGTTAATGTTGTTGGAATGCGAACAGACGATGCTGTGAAACTTATAAAAGGTCCAAAAGGAACCAATGTAATATTAACGTTGAAAAAAGTTGATGGAACTATCGAAGATTTATCAATTCCTAGAGATGTAATAGAATTAGAAGAACGACTTGCTAAATCAGCCTTTGTTGAAAGAGAAGGAAAGACTTATGGTGTTATTAATTTACCTGCATTTTACGCAGATTTTGAAGATTATAACAAAACCAACGCATCCAATGATGTTAAAAAAGAAATTGAGCGATTGAAAGCTGAAGGCATGGAAGGTCTTGTCTTAGATTTACGTAATAATGGTGGAGGTTCACTAAAAACTGTGGTAGAAATGGTTGGCTTATTTATAAAAGAAGGACCAGTAGTACAAGTACGCTCAACAGGTGAACCACAAGAAGTTTTACAAGATAGAGATCGTTCTATTACTTGGGATGGACCATTAGTAATTTTAGTAAATGAATTATCTGCTTCAGCTTCTGAAATTTTAGCTGCTGCTATGCAAGACTATAAACGAGCAATCGTTATAGGAAGCAAACAAACCTACGGCAAAGGAACCGTACAAATTGTGTTAGATTTAAACCGAATGGTACGTAACAATACCAATGGTGACATGGGAGCCTTAAAATTTACGACACAGAAATTTTATAGAATTAATGGAGGCTCTACACAATTAGAAGGCGTGAAAAGTGATGTGGTTGTACCAGATCGTTATAGCTATATTGATATTGGAGAACGTGACCAAGAAAACCCATTAGCTTGGGATAAAATTGCACCAGCAGAATACACCATTTGGGACAGTTATTTTGATTATGATTCTACTATTGAAAAGAGCAAAGAACGTATGCAAAGCAGTGAACAATTAAAGCTTATTGATGAAAATGCAAAGTGGATTAAAACCATTCGTGATCGCAGTGTATTCTCACTAAATTATAACGATTACAAAAGTAAGCTAGAAGCCAATGAAGAGGAAGCAAAACGTTTTGAGAAAATCTCTGAGTATACAACCAATTTATCGTTCAAGTCATTACCTTATGAAAACGTATTGATAGCGAAGGATTCGGTTTTAAAAATAAAACGTGAACGTTGGCACGAAAGCTTAGCCAAAGATGTCTATATGGAAGAAGCAATTAATGTGCTTAACGACTTAAAAATGACCTATGGCATTAAAAAAGTAGCAACTGTAAAAGACTAATTATAAATGAGTACCAGCAATAACTCATTAACTCACTTAGCGCTCCGAAAGTTTAAGCAAAACTTTTGGGGCGTTTTTAGTTTTTGGTTTATTGTAGCCATTGGGTTTGTTTCCATATTTGCTTATGTTATTGCTCCTGATAATTCGCAGTATGCCAACCAGATGCATATTTCTATACATTCAAAAAAACCAGGATTTAAAGTAACCATGCTTTCTATACCAACAACTCAAACCAATGAACAAAGTTGGTTGGATAAAGTGTTTTTTGGAGTGAAGAATGAAACTACCGAAATACCAATTTCAGCATATAGTATTGAAAACAATCAACTAGTCTGTACTGAATATGCCTCAGATGGTTTAGAAGGCATATCCAAATCAATAGCATTAGACGATTTTCCAAATAGGGATTATACCAGTTTTATCACCAAAAAAACATTCCTTTTCGGAACAGATAAGTATGGACGTGATATGTTAAGCAGAGTTTTGGTTGGCGCTCGCATCTCCTTTTTTATTGGATTCGTGGCTGTATTTATTTCTCTAATTATCGGAATTACTCTAGGAAGTATTGCAGGATATTTTGGAGGAAAGATTGATGCTGTCATTATGTGGCTCATTAATGTAACATGGTCTATTCCAACATTATTATTGGTTATTGCTATTACTCTGGCTCTAGGAAAAGGATTTTGGCAAGTATTCATTGCAGTTGGTCTTACGATGTGGGTTGAAGTGGCAAGGGTTGTAAGAGGTCAAGTTATAAGTTCAAAAGAAATGCAATATGTCACAGCTGCAAGAGCTTTAGGATTTAATGATTTTAGAATCATCACAAAACACATTCTCCCAAATATTATGGCTCCTGTTATTGTTATTTCAGCAGCTAATTTTGCTGGAGCTATTTTAATAGAAAGCGGTTTAAGTTTTTTAGGTATTGGTGCTCAACCTCCAATGGCGAGCTGGGGAGCAATGATAAAGGATCACTACAATTACATTATTTTAGGAAAGCCATATTTAGCAATTATTCCTGGCCTTTGTATTATGAGTTTGGTTATGGCATTTATGCTAATTGGTAATACCCTACGTGATGCTTTGGATGTTAAAACCTGAGAATGACAAAAAAATCAATCTATTCCATAATTGCTATTTTACTTTTAATAGGCGTTTATACCTATAATTATTTTTTGGATCAGAAAATAAGTGAAGAAGTAATTAATATAGGTAAACAAGAAAAAGAAGAAACAAACACTTTCTTTTTGCCAACTAGTACAACAAATCAAATTGTACATCATGAAGGTTATTCGTTATCATATAATGAATCGCATGAGCAAGCAGAATGGGTTGCTTATGAATTAAAAGAAGATCACATTACAAGAACTAATTTTAAGAGACCTTATTTTGAAGGTGATAATGCGGTAAAAACTAATTCTGCTCATTGGAAAAATTACAAACAATCAGGTTATGATAGTGGACAATTATGCCCTGCAGCAGACAGAAAATATAGTAAAGCAGCTCATGCTTAACTAGTAATATTTCACCTCAAAGACACGATTTCAATTCAGGAATATGGAACACTCTTGAGCAAAAGGTGAGGTATTGGGCTAATAAGTATGATGGTGTTTTTGTTGTTTCAGGTGGCGTTTTAGAAGATAATTTAAACACAATTGGGAGTGAAGAAGTTTCAGTTCCAGATTATTTTTATAAAATTATATGTGATTATAATAATGGCCAACCAAAACTTATTGCTTTTTTAATGAAGCATGAAAGCTCAAATCGACCCTTATATGAATTTGTAGTTTCTGTTAATGATATTGAAGCACGAACTGGAATTGACTTTTTCTATCA
>CALGIH010000083.1 GCA_937916035.1 uncultured Lacinutrix sp. | reverse complement strand
CCATCTTCGGAAAAGTTATTAAAGGTATGGATGTGATCGATTCTATTGTTAACGCAGAACGCGATTCAACAAACACACCCTTAATTCCTATAACTTTGAATGTAAATATGATTTCTATTAACGCAACTGAATTAAAAAAACTCTATCCAGAATTTAATTAGAAATATTATTCATCCCATTTCCAATCACCACCAATAATTAGTTTTTCTTTCAGATCATTTTTTATCATGAACTCTTTGGTTGTTTCACTATCCATTTTAGTTGCTGGTAACACATCAGCATTTGCTAATCCGTAAAGCATCATCGTACCAAAACGAGATGTGTTGGTTATATGATCTTCGTTTACCAAATTAAAATCGTCACAGTCTGAATGATAACAGCCATAGATAGAACGATCTAAATCACTGTGTATTGAAAGAATTGGAACGCCTTCTAACATAAAAGGTTGATGATCACTATGCAATCCAGAATTATTTGAAAAGCTGTTTTTGTAAATACTGTCTTGTTGCTGAATGGTTGCTCCAAGTTCAGTAAAAAAGTTTTTGTTATCTAATTTCCCGCCAGCATTCATGCCTATTGGATTTCCGCCCATATCTAGATTCATCATATATTTGATGTTTTCAATAGTTCCTCCATCAACAGCTTCCTTTACCATATGACGTGATCCGAACAAACCTTGTTCTTCTCCCATAAATAACACAAACTTCACAGTACGTTTTGGATGTAAATCATTGGCTTTAAAAGCTCTTGCAATATCTAGGACAGCAAACGATCCAATACCATTGTCTATGGCTCCAGTTGCTAAATCCCAAGAATCTAAGTGACCTCCTAGAACAATTTCTTCTTCAGGAATTTCAGAACCTTTTATGGTCGCAACCACGTTTCTAGCATTTATCATATTACTGTCATTGGTCATGTTAATGGTTGCTGAAGAGCTACTAATCTTAAGTTTTTCTTTCAATGCCATACCATCTTCTTTACCAATACAAACTGCAGGAATTGTTAGCAATGCTCCAGTTACTGATGCTGTTCCTGTTAGTAATACACCATTAGGAACTTGGTTGATGATGATGATTCCAATAGCACCATATTTTAGTGCTACTGATGTTTTTTCACTACGATGTAAATTACTTAATCCTTCAGGGCTTCCTTCTAAAATGCCTATATAAACAAGTACAATATTACCTTTAGCAGCATCCGGATTTGCTTGGTAATCGGCTTCTAATCCATTTCCAAAATCTACAATAGTTCCTGTAATGTTGGCTTCAACTGGCGAATGACCAAGTGTTACAACTTTGGTATCATTGCCATCAATATTAAGTGATACATCGCCTCGTGACCAAGCTTCTACAGCAAAGGGTTGATATTCAACATCATCAAAACCATATTCTTTTAGTTTGTTGTAAACATAGGTTTCTGCTTTGGCTCCATTTTCTGAACCTGTTAAACGATGTCCAATAGTTTCGCTAGCTTCTTTTAAGGTGCTGTACGCTTTAGCATTGGCTTTAATTTCAGTGTCTATTTTAGCAAATAGTTCGGCGTTGGATAGTTCTGTTTTTTGCTTTTCACATGAAACTATCATTAGTGTTAATACAATTAGACTTAGTACTCTTTTCATTGGTTTTATTTAATTAGTTGATTACATTTTTATTTTTTTCTCAGTGTCAATTTTTAACTTACTATTTTTAAGTTGCGTATTAAGTTCTGACACTTCTTTTGTTATGAATTTTTGAAATTTCTCTTCAACAACTTTCAAGCGTTTGTTGAAAATTGCTTGGACATCTCGTTGCTGATCTGTCGGTTTGAAATCAATACCATGACCTGATAAATCACTGGCTAAAGCACTTAATCTACCATACAATTGCATTGGTGAACGGAACGCATCTTCACGAGCTCCTGTTAAATGTATATCATACAATGAACCAGCAATTGATTGTGCTGCTTTGCTTAGTGCCTTTGCCTTACCAATATCAGATTTTGACGTTAATTGTGGAATAATACTATCCAATTCGCTTCTTACCACTTCAATCGTGTTTATCATATTAACAGCAAGGTTCATGGCATCACGCAATTCTAAAGAGGTTTCTACTTGTGCTTTAATATCTTCAATACTTCCTTCAGATTTTGGGTCTTTAAGCACTTCTAATTCACGAACAAACTCTTGATTATCAACAATCAGTTTTACTTTGTATTTATCTGGCACCACTTTAGGCCCAAATTGGCCTCGCATTAAATCTAAATCCCAAGTGACTAATGGTCGCCAACCTTCACCATTTAATTGTACCCAAGGTCTTCCTGGAGGTGTGGTACGAATATATGGTCTGTAAGTTGGTTCATAACGTAAATCCCACATGACTCTGTTAACGCCTTGATTGTTATCACCTCTTAAAGTTCTAATAACTTCATTGTTTTGAGATAAAATTTGAATCTCTACTTTTTCAGCTAAAGTATCCTTTAAGAAGTAATTTATTTCAGCTCCATAGGCTGGATTTTGTCCAGAGTTCATACTTGGGCCATCCGTTTTTATACTTTGTTTGTCATGAAACCTGTAGGCTTGACGTAAACTGAATAAATGTACGTCTTTACCTTGTGCTTCATCAGCATATTCTCGTAATGGCGAAATATTATCTAAAATATAGTAGCCACGACCATAAGTACCAACAACCAAATCGTCAAAACGCTCTTGAATGCTTAGCCAATAAACTGGAGAAGGAGGTAAATTGTTTCTGAAACGCATCCAATTATCACCATCATCAAAACTTATATAGAGACCATTATCAGTTCCTAAATAAAGCATCCCTTCCTTTTTAGGATCTTCCTTTACCACATGCGCAAAACTATGAATGGATTTTGGTACCGAATTGCTTATTTTTCTCCAACTCTTGCCATAATCTGCCGTTTTGTACACAAAAGGGTCAAAATTTCCCATATGGTGTAAATCGACGGTGATGTATGTTGTTCCTTTTTTGTGCTTTGAAATTTCAATGTTTGAAATGGTTCCCCATTCTGGAAGGTCTGGAATATTGGCTGACACATTTTCCCAACTTTCACCATAATTTCTAGTAACACTTACTTGACCATCATTACTTCCTGTCATGATGAGACCAGCTTCAATTTCAGATTCTTCAATGGAGATTAGCACAGCTCCATCCCAAGTCATTAGGTTATCAATAGCAATACCACCAGAACTTTGTTGGTGTGTTTTATCATTACGTGTTAAATCTGGACTAATTACTTGCCAGCTTTGTCCATCATCATCACTTTTATGTACAAACTGACTTCCTACATAGACACGATGTTTTTTATGAGGGGAAAACTCCAAAGGAAAATTCCAAAACCATCTATATTTCATGTCGGCAGGAGCCCAACCATAGCCAGCTTCTGGCCATACGCGAACATCACGAGAATGTCCTGTTCTTGCATCATAACGTTCTAGTCCACCATCATAACAACCAGACCACACTATATTATTATCGAAAGGATCAGGTTGCGCAAAACCGCTTTCGCAACCACCAACACCTTCCCAAAGGCCAATAGGAATATAACCTTGTAAACTATTGCTTGGTCCTTTATATGAATAACCGTCTTGCCTATTACCATAAACATTATAAGGTATTTGATCATCTACAGAAACGTGATACATTTGCGCAATTGGAAGCACAATACGCTGAAAACTTCTTCCATGATTTAAACTGATGCTAGCACCACCATCATGAGCCACCATCATGCGATCTGCATTTGTAGGATCAATCCAAACATCGTGATTGTCTCCTCCTGCACGATAGCCGCTGCTCAATGTTTTTCCTCCATCTTTTGATGTGGTGAACTTTACATTAACAAAATAAATTTCGTCAGGATCTGCAGGAGAAACTCCCATTCGCGTATAATAAGGCGCACGTTCATTGATGTCATGATTTCTGGTCATGAGTGTCCAGCTTTCACCAAAATCTTCAGAACGATATAAGGCTGGACTATCAATTTCAAATAAAGCATACACAATATTAGGATTGGAAGGAGCAATCGCAACAGCCGTTTTCCCTACTGGATTATCTTTTCCTCCTGGTAAGCCTTTATCTTTCATAGCATCCCAAGTTACACCTCCATCTTTTGATCTGTAAATACCTCCACCTGGACCACCACTATTAAGTCCCCAAGTATTAATGTGAATACTCCACATACCAACCAATAAATTATCAGGATTTTTAGGGTCAATGGCTATATCTGCTGCTCCAGTTCCTTCATCAATAAATAAAATTCTATTCCAAGTTTTACCACCATCAGTTGTTTTAAAAACACCTCGTTCTTGTTGAGGCCCAAAGGTGTGGCCTAAAGCTGCAGCATATACAATATCAGGATTTGTTGGATGCACAATGACACGACCAATTCGTCCTGTTTTTTCCAAGCCCATATTTTTCCATGTCCTGCCAGCATCTTCAGATTTGTAGATGCCGTCTCCCATAGCATGAGCAGGACGAATCACAAAAGTTTCGCCTGTACCAACCCAAACAATATCTGGATTGCTTGGTGCAATAGCAATGGATCCAATTGATGAAACATCTTGATTATCAAAAATTGGATGCCAATTAAGACCTCCATCAGTGGTTTTCCAGAGACCACCAGAGGCAGCTCCAATATAATTTATCATTGGGTCTCCAGGAACTCCAGTTATTGCAATAGTTCTATTCCCTTCAGGGCCAATGAATCTGAAGTTTAAATCTTGAAATACTTCATTGCTAATTTGTGAAAATGTACTTTGAACAGTAAATACGGACACTAAAATGCCTACAATAAGAAAATAACGTTTCATTCTGAGTTGGTTTGATGATTAATCGAATTAAGGCTTTCAAATATAAACAAATAAGAAATTTTATAGACTTATTTTTTTGATTATACATGTTAAAACTTAATCGTTACATTTGTTAACCAAAAATTATTCAACATGAAATACCATCCTATTAG
Organism: uncultured Lacinutrix sp.; assembly: GCA_937916035.1. GTDB lineage: Bacteria > Bacteroidota > Bacteroidia > Flavobacteriales > Flavobacteriaceae > CAJQLB01. The sequence goes on along the minus strand of CALGIH010000083.1, from coordinate 2,820 downwards.
CAATCAGCTTTTTATAAAGAATAGAGCGAAGTTTGTGTCGCAAATGAAGCCAAAAGCTATCGCTGTTTTTAACTCTAATGATGTTTTTACAACAGGAGCAGATAGTTCTTTGCCATTTCACCAACAACGCGATATTTTTTATTTAAGTAGTGCAGATCAAGAAGAAACTATTTTGGTTTTATTTCCCAATGCATTAGATGCGAAACACAGAGAGATTTTATTTGTTACAGAAACCAATGATCATATTGCTGTTTGGGAAGGTGCTAAACTTACAAAACAGCAAGCAACTGAAGCTTCAGGAATACAGACGGTGTATTGGTTAACAGAGTTTGATAAAATCTTTTATGGTTTAATGACTGAAGCCGAAACTGTTTATTTTAATACTAATGAGCACTATCGCCAATCGGTTGAAATGGAAACTCGTGAAGATCGATTTATAAAAATGGTTAAGGATAAGTTCCCAGCACATACTTGGGCAAAAAGTTCTCCAATTATGCAATCAATTCGTGGTGTTAAAGAATCTGAGGAAATTGATTTACTGCAATCGGCTTGTGATATAACTGAAAAAGGATTTCGTCGTTCTTTAAGGTTTATAAAACCAGGAGTGATGGAGTATGAAATTGAAGCTGAATTCATGCATGAGTTTTTACTTAACAGGTCCAAAGGATTTGCTTACACGCCAATTATTGGTTCTGGTTACAATGCATGCGTTTTACATTATATAGAAAACAACCAGCAATGTAAAGATGGTGATATGCTACTTATGGATGTTGGTGCAGAATATGCCAATTATAGTAGTGATATGACCAGATCCATTCCTGTTAATGGTCGTTTTACAGACAGACAGCGTGCTGTGTATAATGCAGTGCATCGCGTAAAGGATGAGGCTACTAAAATGTTAGTGCCTGGAACAGATTGGGCAGCTTATCATGTTGAGGTTGGTAAACTTATGACTTCAGAATTATTAGGTTTAGGACTTATTGATAAAGCTGATGTGCAAAATGAAGACCCAAAATGGCCAGCATACAAAAAATACTTTATGCATGGTACGTCTCACCATATAGGACTTGACACTCATGATTATGGTGCTTTAAAAACACCTATGCAAGCCAATATGGTTTTTACTGTGGAGCCAGGTATTTATATTCCTAAAGAAAATATGGGAATTAGGTTGGAAGATGATGTAGTCATTCAAGCCAAAGGCGAACCTTTTAATTTGATGCGGAATATACCTATTGATGCTGATGAGATTGAGGAGTTGATGAATACTTAGTTAATACTTTAAGAAATAGAGCTTTTATTTATAGATTAAAAAACGCCTCATGAACAATCCCATTAAATTCTATAAATCTCAAATAGAGCTATACCAAAACAAATTAGCTTCGTTTAAGGCTAAATTGTTGTTTTATAGTTTAGCACGAATTGTTGTCTACTTGGCAGGTGTTATGGGAATTTATAGTTACTTCCATGAGATACAAATTACGGTTATCATTGCCATTGTTGCAACAGCTATTTTCTTGTTTTTGCTTTCTAAACATACGGATGCCAAAAAGCAACGTGACTTAGTTAAAGCCTTATTAAAGATTAATGAAGAAGAAATAAAAATTGCATCAGGACAATTTCATCATAGGTTTAATGGTCAATCGTATCAAGATGATAATCACTTTTATAGTTTAGATATTGATTTGTTTGGTCGTGGTTCTTTTTTCCAGTTTATAAATAGAACTGCCTTTAATGAAGCCACTGATGAACTTGCAGAAGCTTTAAAAGCCAATGATGTTCAGGATATTAAAAAACGGCAAGAAGCCATTAAAGAACTTTCTGAAAAAGCAACTTGGAGACAAGAGTACACGGCAAAAGGACAATTAATAAATGAAGAAACATCAACACATATAATTATTAATTGGTTAAAAGACTATAAAACGTTTTTACCAAAATTTTTGAAGTGGCTTCCATATATTTTTACAGCTATTTCTTTAACTTTTATTGTTTTAGTTATACTTAAAATATCACCAATTTCTTACATCGTATATTGGTTGCTTTTTGGACTAGCAATTACAGGGTTTTATTTTAATAAAGTGACTAATTTAGCTCGATATTCCACACAAATAAAAGACACGTTTCGTCAATATGCCTTGTTATTAGAGCAAATTGAATCTGAAAATTTTTCTTCTGAATTACTCAAAGAAAAGCAACAACAAATAATTTTAAAAGGACAAAAATCGTCAGCAATTTTCACATCATTTTCAAAATCTCTGGATGCTCTTGAAAATAGAAATAATATGTTCTTTATCATTTTAGGAAATGGCTTTTTTCTTTGGGACATCATGCAGAGTTACAGGATTGAAAAATGGATTGTAAGCTATGGAAAAATCATAGAGGATTGGTTTGATGTCGTTTCCTTTTTTGATGCGAATAACTCCCTTGGAAATTACGCTTTTAATCATCCTGAATTTGTGTTTCCAGAAATTATTAAATCTGAAATTGTTATCCAGGCAAAGAATCTTGGACATCCTTTATTAGATAAAACAAAGCGTATTGATAGTAATCTTAATATTGAAAATGAACAGTTTTTTATTGTCACAGGAGCTAATATGGCTGGAAAAAGCACTTTTTTAAGAACCGTTTCTTTACACATTGTGATGGCTAATATTGGATTACCAGTTTGTGCTGAATCAAGTAAATATTCGCCAGTAAAACTAATTACAAGTATGCGAACTACAGATTCTCTAACGGATGATAGCTCGTATTTTTTCTCTGAGTTAACACGCTTAAAATTCATTGTTGATGATATTGATAAGGAGCCTTATTTTATTGTAT
>CALGIH010000082.1 GCA_937916035.1 uncultured Lacinutrix sp. | reverse complement strand
CAGTAGGTGTTGATTCAAAATTTTTAAAACTAATTAAAGAATAGATGCAGAATAAAATCACTGAACTTTTTAATATTCAATATCCAATTGTGCAAGCTGGCATGGTTTGGAATAGTGGTTGGAGATTGACTTCAGCAGCAAGTAATGCAGGAATTTTGGGCTTGATTGGAGCTGGAAGTATGTATCCTGATGTTTTACGGGAGCACCTCCAGAAATGCAAACAAGCAACAAATAAACCTTTTGGAGTAAATGTACCAATGTTGTATCCAAACATTGAGGACATTATGAATATTATTATTGAAGAAGATGTAAAAATTGTGTTTACCTCTGCTGGAAATCCGAAAACTTGGACCAGGTGGTTACAAGATAAAGGGATTATTGTGGTTCACGTAGTGAGTAGTGTGAAATTTGCTTTAAAGGCACAAGAATCTGGCGTTGATGCTATTGTTGCTGAAGGTTTTGAAGCTGGTGGACATAACGGAAGAGATGAAACCACAACCTTAACGTTAATTCCGATGGTTAAGGAACATATTAAAATCCCATTAATTGCAGCTGGTGGTATTGCCACAGGAAGAGGCATGCTGGCGACTATGATACTAGGAGCAGATGGTGTACAGATTGGAAGTCGATTTGTAGCAAGTACAGAAAGTTCTGCACATCAAGCATTCAAACAAATTGTGGTTGATGCTGAAGAAGGTGCTACGCAATTAACTTTAAAAGAATTGGCTCCTGTACGATTGATTAAAAATAAATTCTATAATGAAATTCAAGAACTTTATAAAAAATCTCCAACAGTTGAGCAACTTAAAGAATTACTAGGAAGAGCAAGAGCCAAACGAGGTATGTTTGAAGGCGATTTAGAAGATGGCGAACTTGAAATTGGACAAATTGCAGGACTTATTCATGATATAAAACCTGTTGCTGAAATTGTAAAAGAAATTATATCGGAGTTTGAACTTGCTAAAAAACAGGTTTCTAGTTTATAATTCTTACTCAGTATGGAAAAACTGAAGTTAATAGGCTAAAATATAATTATCATGGAATTCCTTTTACAATAAAAGTCAAAGGAGAAAAAATATTAAATGGATGGTTTTAGTATTATGCATCTTCTGCTGCTTGCTCAAGAGTTTATGGAACAGTTCGACCAGAATCTGAAGTAATTAATTTAAAGTTTAGAAATGACAAATATAGTTGTGGCCCAAATCCTTTTAATAATAAGGATACTATCGAAAAGCTTTTAAAATTGATTGAATAACTATTTACAACAACGATTATATTTCATTGCTTTGAATTTCCTTTCTGATTTTCACGCAACAATACTAGGATAAAACTAAAAACTCCCAAATTAATTGGGAGTTTTTTATTTAACTTCTTAATCGATATGAATTGATGATTTTCTTAAGTTGAAGTTTTAAATTTTCACCTGAGTCATAAATCATTTGATCATCAGATGGAAAATGTAGTCTTCGCTGTCTTAATAAGGCTCTGTCATCATTGTTTAATGCTCTTTCATCTCCTCTGTAAACGCCAAACCTATTTTCAAAAACAAATTCAGTATCTATAGGAAAGGCATCCAACACTTGATTCGTCTTTAAATCTGTATACACAACATCTGCCAACACTTGTGTTGATTTAAATTGACTAAACTCAGAAAAACGAGCTCTCACATTAATAATCTTGTCAATTTTGATATCGTTGCCTAGAGTGTCTTTCATAACATTACCATTGTTATCTAATTGGTATTCCCAACCATCAATAATTTGTTGTTCTCTAACGAGTTGCTTTTCTCTAAGTTCTTCTGGCGAAATCAAAATACGCTTCAACTGTAATTGCATAGCATAATCATAAGCAATAGTTTCATCGCTTAGAGCATGATATTCAGTCCAGAATTGATCTAATCCATAGGTATCAAAATCAAGTAAATCTTGCTCCAATCGTTCAGGAATAATTTGATGTGTTTTGTTTTCAATATTCACCATCACATAATCAATTCCTTTCTCATGAGCTTCGACCATAAGATCTCTGGTTTCTTCAAAATTCGGATTGATACGTTCTATGTAATTAAATAGGTCATACGCTTCTCTAGCATTGTACTTATTTTCAGAATCCAATAATGAAATACCTTTGCCTATCATATAATCAGAGGCTTTGTATCTGTAATTTACAATGTTATTGGTATAATCATTAAAATCTAACTTTAAATATTTGTTTCCTATTTTTAAAGGAAGAACAGGCTTGATGGCTTCTTGACGAGCATCCAAATCAGAATAAATTTCATAAATGGCTTTGTATTGTTCTGGATTGCCATCTTTTTTAAGATGCTCAATGGCTTTTAAATCTCGTTCCACTACTTTGTGATACGCATCTTCCAACATCATAACAAACTGCTGTTTACGCTTTTTGCCTTTGTTGTTTTTAAGTTTTTCTAAAGCATTTGCAATGGCAACATCATAATTACCAGAGTGTAATTGCTTTTCAATTTGCTTTCTTCCACCACAAGATAGTAGCACTGAAATAAGGACTGTTAAGAGTAGTAATTTCTTCATAATCTTGTGTTTTTAAGTTATGCTTACTAGGTGTTTTCCAATTATTATGCCAAACAAAAAATAACCCTCAAAAAAATACTTTTTTGAGGGTTAAAAGATTGTTTTATACTTAGTTGATTATTTCTTTTTTTGCGGACTAAAAATAGGCAACATTTTTGTTTTTACTTCACCAAATCCTATTTGTACATCATCATTTTTACAGAATGCACGCATGATAACAGTATCGTTGTCATTGATAAACTTACGTTCAGTGCCATCTTTCATTTTTATTGGGTTTTCACCTTTCCATGTTAATTCTAACATGGAGCCATATGAATCAGGAGTTGGACCAGAAATTGTTCCACTTCCCATCATATCACCAGAATTAATAGGGCAACCATTAACAGTATGATGTGCTAATTGTTGTGCCATATTCCAGTACATATATTTAAAATTAGATTTACAAACCACAGTTTCTTTAGCACCTTTGGGTTTTATAGCAGCTTCTAAATTAATATCAAAACTCTTTTTTCCTTTAAATTGAAGATATTTTAATGGTTTTGGATCTTGCTTTGGTGTCTCCACTCTAAAAGGTTCTAAAGCATCTAAAGTTACAATCCAAGGTGAAATGGTAGAAGCAAAGTTTTTTCCAAGAAATGGACCTAGTGGCACATATTCCCACTTTTGAATATCGCGAGCACTCCAATCATTAAACAATACCAAGCCAAAAATATAATCTTCAGCTTCTTCAATAGGAATTGGTTCTCCTAAATCATTAGCATCAGTTGTTATGAATGCCATTTCTAATTCAAAATCCACTAATTTACTTGGGCCAAAAACAGGAGTATCTGAACCTTCAGGAAGAGTTTGACCTTGTGGTCTGTGCACTGGTATTCCTGATGGAATGATGGATGAACTTCGCCCATGATAACCAACAGGCATATGCAACCAATTTGGCATTAAGGCATTTTCTTCACCTCTAAACATGGTTCCAATATTCGTAGCATGCTCTTTGCTGGCATAAAAGTCAGTATAATCTCCAATTTGAACAGGAAGTTGCATTTCAATTTCGTCCAAACGGAATAATACAATTTCTTTATGTTGTTTATTATTTTTTAAGGTGTCATTATTAGCATCAAAAATTTGAGCAATTCTGTTTCTAACCAAACGCCAAGTTTTTCTTCCATCTGCTATGAAATCATTTAGAGTATCTTGAAGAAAAATATCATCCGTTAGCGGAATACCATCAAAATAACCTAATTGATGTAAAGCACCTAAATCGATAGCTGTATCACCAATTCTCGTTCCAATGGTTATAATATCATCCCGCGTTAAGAAAACTCCAAAAGGAATATTTTGTATTGGGAAATCAGAGTTCTTATCTACATGAAGCCATGATGTTCTGTCTGGGTTATTTGCGGATAAAGGCATAGTATATGTGTTGATTAATATTTAATAAATTATTATCAAATATATGTTTTTTGATGTATTAAACTAATCTATTTGTTATTTTTGATAAATTAACTATAAGAAAAGTTTATGCAACGTGACCAACAAATCTTTGAATTAATTCAAGCAGAAAAAGAACGTCAAATTAACGGATTGGAGCTTATTGCTTCTGAAAATTTTGTAAGTGAGCAAGTTATGGAAGCTGCTGGCTCTGTATTAACCAACAAGTATGCTGAAGGATATCCAGGCAAACGCTATTATGGAGGCTGTGAAGTTGTTGATGAAGTAGAGCAATTGGCTATTGATCGTGCCAAGACACTTTTTGTAGCGGCTTATGTAAACGTACAACCACATTCAGGAAGTCAAGCAAATACTGCTGTGTTTGCAGCGTGTTTAAATCCAGGAGATAAAATATTAGGTTTCGATTTGTCACATGGAGGACATCTCACACATGGTTCGCCAGTTAATTTTTCGGGTAAGCTTTACAATCCTTCTTTTTATGGAGTTGATGAAGCTACAGGAACATTGAATTACGATAAAATGGAAGTTATTGCTAAGGCTGAAAAACCTAAACTAATCATAGCAGGAGCTTCTGCTTATTCACGTGATATGGACTTTGAACGTTTTCGTGAAATTGCTGATAGTGTTGGCGCTATTTTAATGGCCGACATTTCGCATCCAGCAGGATTGATTGCCAAAGGTATTTTAAACGATCCTTTACCGCATTGTCATGTGGTTACAACAACAACCCATAAAACACTGCGCGGCCCAAGAGGTGGCATGATTATGATGGGACAAGATTTTGAAAATCCGTTTGAAGAAACCTTAAAATCTGGAAAACCAAAAATGATGTCGTCACTTTTAAATTCCGCTGTATTTCCAGGGAATCAAGGAGGTCCATTGGAACATATTATCGCTGCTAAAGCAATTGCATTTGAAGAAGCCTTGACAGACGATTTTATGCATTACTCACTTCAAGTTAAAAAGAATGCTGAAGCCATGGCCAAAGCATTTGTTGATAGAGGTTATCATATTATTTCTGGAGGTACAGATAATCACATGATGCTTATCGACCTAAGAAACAAAAACATTACTGGAAAAGATGCAGAGCAAGCGCTCGTAAAGGCTGATATTACAGTAAATAAAAATATGGTGCCATTTGATGATAAGAGTCCGTTTGTAACGTCTGGTATTCGTGTTGGAACGCCTGCTATTACGACTAGAGGATTAAAAGAAACTGATATGGAAGGTGTCGTAGCACTTATTGATGAAGTGATTCAAAATTATGAGAATGAGAGTGTACTTGAAGCTGTTGCTACAAAAGTAAATACCCTGATGTCACACAGACCTTTATTTGTATAGCCAGAAGTTAGCACCAATTAATTTAAGTCAGAAAGAATGAAATATAAATTAAAAAATTTAGCTTTATTTGC
>CALGIH010000081.1 GCA_937916035.1 uncultured Lacinutrix sp. | reverse complement strand
TGAAATTGATTTTTGTAACCTCAGATAGGCGATTATCTAAAATCATTACAGTACCAAAATCTCTGTAAAATAAATTTATTTTTAAAGGATTAAATGCGTTGACAGAAAAAATTTCCCCTAATTGTAAATTACTATACGTTATAGTTCCTGAAGATCTATTTATGACAAGCGAATTGTTTTGACTATAGATAAGGTTTTTGAAACTATCAAAACCAATAATGTTGTTTGCTTGTATTTTTGATTTTTCAATTAACTGAACATCTATACTATTTTGTGAAAATAATAAAGCACTGATGAATATGAAAATGTATTTGATGTACTTCATTTGAAGTGGGAAAGTACAAAAATCAAACCATTTTTCAGCAAATTAGTTTGTAACCAAGACCACGAACATTTATGATCTCAATGTTTTCATCTTGTTTTAATTTTTTGCGAAGCTTAGAAATAAAAACAGCGATGCTTCTTGCCGAAAAAGAACCATTAGTTCCCCAAAGTTTATTTAAAATTATAGAGCGATCAAGTGCTTCATTTTTGTGCTTTATGAGATTAACAAGCGTTATGTAAAAAGTAGTGAGCGAGGTGCTGGACAGAATATTGAGGTAAGAATTGGTGATGGTAAATAAAGATTTTTAAGAATAATTTAACATTTAAGCATTAAACTAACTTTGACTATTCAGGTCTTATGTGTGGTAAAAAGCTACTTTTACTTTAAAATATAAGACTACATACTATGAAATCATATTCTAAAATAATTGTAAGTGCCATTTTAATGTTCCTTACAGTGTCAATGTTTGCTCAAAAAGATTTTCAAGGAAAAGCTTATTATTTCTCTAAAACTACAATGGATATGGAGAACTTTGGTGGTAGAGAAATGAATGATCAGCAAAAGAAGCAGATAGCTGACAGAATGAAAAGCATGTTCGAGAAAACTTATGTTCTAACTTTTAATAAAGAAGAATCTATTTATAAAGAAGAAGAAAAGTTAGAGGCTCCAGGTGCAGGAGGTATGCGTTTTGGAGGTATGTCAATGTCTGGAGGAGACCAATACAAAAACGTCAAGGAGAATAAACTGATGGTTGAAAATGACTTTTTTGGAAAGCAATTTTTAGTTAATGACGAATTGCAAAAATTAGAATGGGTTATTACGGCTGAAACCAAACAAATAGGAAAGTATTTAGCGATCAAAGCCACAGCTGTAAAAAAGCTAGATGATACAGATTTTATGAGTGCTAGAAGAAGAAATAGAGACGATAATAATGAAAAAGTTAAGGATTCAACTAAAACAGATAACCTAATGGATGAGATTGAAATACCAAAAGAGCAAACTGTTACTGCATGGTATACACCACAAATTCCAATTAATCAGGGGCCAGGAGAATATTGGGGGCTTCCAGGTTTAATTTTGGAAGTTAGTTCTGGAAGAACTACAATTTTGTGTTCAAAAATTGTAATGAACCCTAACGAAAAAGAAGAAATAAAGGTGCCTTCAAAAGGAAAAGAAGTTACTCAAGCAGAGTATTCTGAAATAGTAAAAAAGAAAATGGAAGAAATGAGCGAAATGTTCCGTGGAAGAGGACGTGATGGAGGCGGAAGACGTAACAACTAATAAACTCACTTTTTTATATGTTAATGTTATGGTAAACAGTGCATTTTTGTTTTACTTTTGTCTAAATTTGTTAGACAAAATAATTAATTTATATATTATATAATGAGACATTTATTTTCTAAAACCTGTTTAGCATTTTTGGTATTACTAATGCCATTACCATTATTAGCCCAGGACTTTCAAGGGAAAGCATATTACTTCTCTAAATCAACAATGGAGCTTGGTAGCTTTGGAGCTAGAATGAGTGAGGCTCAAAAAAAGCAGATTCAAGAAAATTTAAAAAACAGATTGGAAAAAACATACATCTTAACGTTTAACAAGGAAGAATCTGTTTTTAAAGAAGATGAAAAATTGGATGCCATGTCTGGAGCTACAGACTCTTGGGGGAAAAACTTTACGCCTGGCGAACAATATAAAAATGTAAAATCAAATACCTTATTGCAAAATCAAGAGTTTTATGGCAAGCAATTTTTAGTTAAAGATGCATTGCTGTCTATAGACTGGAAAATGACTAATGAAACTAAGCAAATAGGAAAATACATGAGTTTTAAAGCTACGGCTTCTATCCCTTCTGCTGACCTTTCTTGGTATGACTTTTCTTGGAGTAATTCAAGTGAGGACGAAAATGAAGAGGAGGTTAAGATGACTGAAGTTGTCGCTTGGTATTCACCGCAAATTCCTATTAGTCAAGGGCCATTGGAATATTGGGGACTTCCAGGATTAATTCTAGAAGTGAATGTTGGGAATACAACTTTGTTATGCTCCAAAATTATTATGAATCCAGAGGAAAAAACGAAAATTGAAGCTCCAGATAAAGGAAAAATAATTAACAAAAAAGATTATCAAACAACGATTGCTGGTAAAATGCAAGAAATGAGAGACAATCGAGGTAGAAGAAATTAGTTGTAAATAATATTCTTAACTCTCAACCATTCAATTAATCTAAATTCATGAAAAAACTAGCCGTTTTAGTACTGCTTTGTATAGTTAATATCACTTTTGCCCAAATAAAGATTCAAGGTGTTGTAAAAGATAGTATCGGTAATTTGCTCGAATTGGCAAATGTTATCGCACTAAATCAGGAAACAAACACATTGGAATCTTATGCTATTACCAATGAGAAGGGTTATTTTCTTCTTTCTTTAGGTGAAAACGGCAAATATAAATTTCAAGTAAGTTACATTGGTATGAAAACCTTTGAAGCAGACATTTCGACAACTGAAGAAGACATTGCAAGAGATTTTATCTTACAACCAGATAACGCATTAGATGCTGTTGAATTAACTTATGAAATGCCTGTCACCATTAAAGGTGATACATTAATTTATAATGCAGATTCATTTAAAAATGGTTCGGAAAGGAAGTTGGAAGATATTTTAGAAAAACTTCCAGGCGTTGAGATTAATGAAGATGGACAGATCGAAGTTGAAGGTAAAGTAGTGAATAAGTTGATGGTTAACGGCAAAGACTTTTTTGATGGAGACACCAAACTTGCCACTAAAAATATTCCTTCGAATGCTGTAGATAAGATACAAGTACTGCGTAATTATTCGGAAGTAGGGCAATTAAGTGGAGTTACAAATAATCAAGATAATTTTGCATTAAATATTAAGCTCAAGGAAGGGAAGGAGAGTTTTTGGTTTGGTAATGTTACTGCTGGTGGAGGCGCTTCAACAGATGAAGGACTATATTTAGTACAGCCAAAACTCTTTTATTACAGCCCTAAATTTAGCCTTAATTTTATAGGTGATTTAAATAACACAGGAGAAGTTGCACTAACACCAAGAGATTTAAGAAATTTTGGAGGAGGTTTCGGATTCGCAGCACCTAGCCGAAGTAGTGGTACCAATATTAATTTAGGAGACAATAGTCTAGGGTTTTTAACCAATCAAAATAACGCGTTAAAACTTGAGAATAAGCTTGGCGCAACAAATTTTAGCTATTCACCTAATAAAGCGTTAGACATAAGCGGTTTTGCTATTTATAATGTAAGTCGTATAGAATCTAAGCAAAATAGTTTTAAGCAATATACAGATTCAGATTTGGGTATTCCAGATGAAGCAACAGAACAAACAAGTCAAGAAGCTTCCAACCAAGGTTTGTTAAAATTGAGTGCAACTTATAAACCAAATGGAAATAACCAATTGGATTATGATATTTTAGGACGAATTTCTAAAGACACACAAGATCAGAACTTATTTTCCTCAGTTTTAGGAAATACCAATCAGTTGGAAGAAACGACTCCTTTTAGTATAAATCAAAATGTTGACTACTATTATACTTTAAATGACAAAAATATATTTGCTTTTGAAGCACAGCATCTAATAAAGGATGAAGACCCATTTTATAATGCATTATTAGTTAATGATCCTAGTAATAATGATGAGTTAGATCCTAATGACAGAGATGCTTTTGATACTACAGCTGATGCTTTAGGATTGAATACTAGCCTAAATAATTATAATTTAGGTCAAAATAGACGTATAAAATCAAATCAGCTCGACGCTAAACTTGACTACTATTATATTATTAATGCTAAGAGTAATCTTAATTTAACATTAGGAACAATTTTAAGCCGTCAAGAGTTTAATTCTAATATATTTCAATTTTTAGATGATGGATCGCAATTTGACCCAACACCAACTTTTAATGATGGTCGCGCCGCAAACGATACTGAATACAATTTTAATGATGTTTATTTAGGTGTTCATTATAGACTTAAAACAGGTAAATTTACAATTACACCTGGATTCTCATTACATTCTTATGGCAACAAAAACAGCCAATTTGGTGAAGAATATAAAGATAATTTCTTCAGAATATTACCGGATTTTGAAGCACGTATTCAACTCAAGAAGAGTGAAAGTTTGACCTTTAGATATGACATGAGTAATCAGTTTACAGATGTGACTAGGTTAGCACAAGGGCTAGTTTTAAACAACTTTAATAGTATTCAATTTGGAGAACCAGAATTACAAAATGCTTTATCACACAACTTGAGCTTATTGTATTCTAGTTTTAATCTCTTTAATTATACTAATGTATTTGGACGTCTGGCCTATTCTAAGAACATTGATCAAATAAGAAGCTTAACAAATTTCGAAAATGTAATTACGACCAGCACTTTCTTTAATTCTAATTTTGCAGATGAAAATGTTTCTGCTTTTGGACGTGTGCAACGAACTTTTGGTAAAATTAGAGCAACATTAAATGCGAATTTTAATTACAGTAAAATAAATCAGTTTATCCAAAACAGACAATCTATTAATGAGGGGTTTACACAAAGTTATACTCCAGAGTTGAGAACTAATTACAAAGTTGCTCCAAATTTAAGGGTAAGATATCGTTATAGTGTTTCTACAAATAATCAAGGTACTAATAAAACAACTTTTTATACCAATGCACCTTCAATAGATTTTGATGCTTATATATGGGATTCAGTGACCTTTAGAACAGATTATACGTTTACACGTCAAAGCACAAAGGGAGGTGACAGCGATTCCTTTGAAACTTGGAATGCATCCTTAGCTTATAGAAAAGACAAAGATGCTAAATGGGAATATGAAATAAGAGCCACTAATTTATTGAATATTGATTCAAAACTTAATAACAGTGCTAATAACCTATTTGTTTCAACGTCTGAAACCTTTATTCAACCACGATTTATAACCTTTAGGTTGCGATACGAACTCTAAATAATGAAGCCAGCTTTTAAGCTGGCTTTTTTTATACCAAAACTTTAACATTCTTAATGATAATTATTAATTATTTTAGAAAACTTTTATAACCAACAAATAC
>CALGIH010000080.1 GCA_937916035.1 uncultured Lacinutrix sp. | reverse complement strand
ATCAAGATGGTTCAAACGAACAAAATGATTATGCAAATCAGTATTATACATCTGTTAATGATCCTATCATATTAGACCTTTATGAAGATAATGATGCTATAGACCCAAACCGTTGGCAACCATTAGCATTTGATTATTATGTAGACCAATCAGGAAATGCGTTTCCGCAAGCTACACCAGCCTTTTTAAGTCCCGAATGGGGAGAGGCTAAACCGTTTTGCTTAGTACCAGAAGATTTACAAATCTTAAACAATGGCTTTAATTGTTATGTATATAATGATCCAGGACCTCCTGCTTACATTCAAAATTCTAACAATGAAGATGGTATCGATGATGAATATAAATGGAACTTTGCTTTAGTGGCCTCATGGTCAGCCCAATTAGATCCAAACGATAATACCTTGATTGATATTTCTCCAGGAGCTCAAGGAAACGTTGATATCTCAACATATCCTGAAACTTTTGAAGAGTATAAAACATTTTATAATTTCACTAATGGTGGTGATATTGGTACAGGTCGTACTTTAAATCCAAAAACAAATTCACCTTATACACCTCAATTAATTAAACGTTCAGATTATACGCGTGTATTAGCTGAATTTTGGGCAGATGGTCCAGAATCTGAAACACCTCCAGGACAATGGTTTACGCTTCTTAACTATGTAAGTGATCATCCAGATACCGTTAAAAAATTTGGTGGTCAAGGCGCTGTGATTTCTGATTTAGAATGGGATGTTAAATGTTATTTAACTCTAGGTGGTGCTATGCACGATTCTGCCGTTAACATTTGGGGAATAAAAGGTTATTACGATTATATTCGTCCAATTTCGGCCATTCGATATATGTCTAGTAAAGGACAAAGTACAGACAACACAACACCAGAAGGTATTGCTAGTTATGATTCTCATGGGATTCCATTAATTCCTGGTTATATTGAAATTATAAAAACTGGTGACGCTTTAGCTGGATCTGGAGATGAGAATGTTGGTGACATAAAAATATTCGCTTGGAAAGGACCTGATTTTATTGCAGATCCTAATACAGATGTTGCAGGCGTCGATTGGATTTTAGGAACACATTGGTGGCCTTATCAACGTGGTACCTTTGTAACACCACCTTTTGCAGGTTATTTGTCTGGTCACTCTACCTTTTCAAGAGCTGCAGCTGAAGTGATGACCTTAGTTACAGGTGATGAATTTTTCCCTGGAGGTATGGGGACTTTTGATGTTGTACAAAATGATTTTCTTGTTTTTGAAGAAGGTCCAACTCAAAGTTTTACACTACAGTGGGCAACCTATCGTGATGCCTCAGATCAAACTAGTTTGTCAAGAATTTGGGGAGGTATTCACCCTCCAATTGATGATATTCGTGGAAGAGTCATAGGTAGTAAAATAGGAATTGATTCCTATAATTTAGCATTGCAATTTTTTAATGGAACTTTATCTGATAATAGCATTGCGTTAACTGATAACGAACCACTACTCTATCCCGTTCCATTTACTCATGAGTTTACTATAAAAACTAAAAGTAGTGAAGCTTTCAGTATTCAGCTTTTTAGTCTGGATGGAAAACTAGTTTTAGAAAAACAGTTAAGCACAAATAATAATACTATTAATGCTTCAGGATTGGCTTCAGGATTATATTTTGCTAAAATTTCAGATAAAAACAATTCTTTGATTTCTACAAAAAAAATTGTAAAAAACTAAACATTATAAGCAAACCTAACTTACTTTTGCAACTCCAAAAGTTGGTTAGTTTATGTTTTTACTTTTTAATGTTTTTAGAGTTATTTCCTTTTTAGAAGGTCTGTCTTATGTATTATTACTTTTTATTGCAACACCAATTAAGTATCTTGCCAACGATCCACAGTATGTGAAAATACTTGGTATGCCTCATGGCCTACTATTTATGTTGTACATTATTTTAGCGTTTATGCTAAAACAAGAAAATAAATGGTTTAAAGAGAACTTTAAAAAGGTAATGCTCGCTTCAATCATTCCTTTTGGTACCTTTTATTTAGATCACAAACACTTAAGTAAAATCGATAATTAATGGAGGAGGTACAATGTTTTTTTTACGATCTGTTTGTTGCATCTGACGTTTCAGCAAGTTTTGCAAAATATCTAAACATGCTGTGTTTACTAATAATACTTAGTATTATTGTTAGTATAACTGACTTTATTGCGCGTAAACTCTTAGTAAATGCGTTTATTAGATTTTCTCAAAAATCTAAAACAAACTTTGATAACCTTTTAGTAAATCATAAAGCGCCAAGAAACATTGCACATTTAGTGCCTTTGTATTTAACCATTGAGTTATTTCCAGTCGTTTTTTATGATTTTCCTCAGTTTGAAAAATACATCCTAATATTACTTAAGGTTTATGCTATTATTCTAACCGTTTGGATTATAAGAAGCATTCTGAAAACTTTTGAATCTTACTTTAAAACCTTACCAAGATTAAAAGATAAACCAATTGAAAGCTATATTCAAGTAGTCATGTTGTTCGTTTGGATTATTGCTATTGCTTCTTGTTTGGCTGTTGTTATAGACTTATCCTTCTTAAAATTCTTTACAACTCTTGGTGCCGCATCAGCGATCCTATTATTAATATTTAAAGACACAATTCTAGGTTTTGTGGCTAGTATCCAAGTAGCTGTAAACGATACAGTACGAATTGGTGATTGGATTACTATGGAAAAATATGGAGCTGATGGTGATGTTGTCGAAATAAACCTGTCAACCATTCAGATTCAGAATTTTGACATGACCATTACTAGCATTCCAACGTATGCCTTAATTTCCGATTCTTTTAAAAACTGGAGAGGTATGCAAGCTTCAGGTGGAAGACGTATTAAAAGATCTATTCTGCTAAAAGCAAAAAGCATTCATTATTTAACTGATGAAAAAATTGAGAAATTAAAGGGTATTGAATTTATTGCCACATATTTAAGCACAAAACAAGCAGAATTAGAAAAGTATAATAAAGCAAAAAATGTCGATAAATCATTATTAATTAATGGTTTAAACCTTACTAATGTTGGTGTTTTTAGAAAATACATGCAGACGTATGTAGAAAAGCATTCTGGTATTAATAAAGATATGTTCATTATGGTAAGGCAATTGGCTCCAACACCTCAAGGATTACCCTTAGAGATTTATTGCTTTAGCAGTGATAAACGTTGGGAAAACTACGAGTATATCATGTCTGATATCTTTGACCATGCACTTGCAGCAGTCACTTATTTTGATTTGGAAATTTATGAGTTGAATGCTGCTATTTCAGAATCTAAATAACTTATTTTAAACGGTCTTTTACAAATTCAACCTCTGTTTTATTATGAGGTTTTGGTTTCCCATTATCGCCTAAATTAACCATGATAATATTATCAACAGTTAAAATAGTTTCACGAGTCATTTTATTTCGTGCTTCACATTTAAG
>CALGIH010000079.1 GCA_937916035.1 uncultured Lacinutrix sp. | reverse complement strand
GAAGGCAGCGAAGGTTGGACAGCACTATGGGCAAAGGCAGCAACTCAAGAACAAGCTGAAGCTGTGAAAAACAAAATGATGAATCCCAACAAATTCTTTACCAAAGTACCATTTCAAACCATGAGTGCAGATCATGAGAAATTCGATCCATTAAAAGGGTATTGGAGAGGTCCAAATTGGCTAGATCAAGCCTATTTTGGAGTGAAAGGCTTACGTAATTATGGTTTTAATGAGGAAGCAAATAAAGCCACCATTCAAATTCTAGAAGGCGCTGAGGGTTTGTTAGGCAAAGGAAAATCAATTAGAGAAAATTACCATCCATTAACTGGAGAAGGCTTACATGCTAAAAATTTCAGCTGGAGTGCAGCTCATATTATAATGTTATTAATGAACGAAACAAATGATTAAAAAAATCTCAATATTTACACTTTTTATTTTCTGTTTAACAGCTTATAGTCAAGAAAAAGATCCAATAAAAGATTATAAGTATTATATAGAAAACGAACAAGTTATAAGTGAAAACAAAGAACCTGCTCATGCATCTTTTTCCTCTTTTACTTCGGAAGAAAATGCACTGAGTAGCAAACCACAATTTCATAAATCATTAAACGGTATTTGGAAATTCAATTGGGTAAAAAATCCAAAGGACAGACCAACTCAATTTATGAAGTCAGATTTTGATGCTTCAAATTGGGATGACATTAAAGTGCCTTCTAACTGGGAAGTGGAAGGTTTTGGAGTGCCAATCTATGCTAATCATCAATATGAGTTTACAAGTTATAAAGCAATGATTGCTGAAGACATGAAATTAGTTGATAGCATCTATCCAAAAAATCCAGGTGATGTGCCAGATAATTACAATCCTGTTGGCAGCTATCATCGTGATTTTAAAATTGATGAAGATTGGGGTAATAAAGAACTATTTCTTCATATTGGAGCGATGAAATCTGGTGGATTTGTGTGGTTAAATGGTGAATATATTGGGTATTCTCAAGGTAGTAAACTGCCAGCAGAATTCAATATTACAAAAGCTGCTAAAACAGGCAAGAACACCATCGCAATTCAAATTTTCAGATGGACTGATGGTTCGTATTTAGAATGTCAAGATTTTTGGAGAATCAGTGGTATTGAACGTGATGTATTTATTTATGCGCAACCAAAAATTCGAATCAAAGATTTTGAAGTTACTTCAGCTTTAGATAAAGGGTATGAGAATGGCTTACTAAATATTGATATTGACTTAAAAAATCACAACCCTAAAAATAATAAGCTAGAGGTTTCATATAAGTTATTAGATGGAAATACGGTGATTTCTATAGGTGAAAATAAAGTTCAAATCAACAAATTTCAAGAAGCTTCTACCAGTTTTAAAACAACCATCCCAAATGTAAAACCTTGGAGTGCAGAACATCCTAACTTATTTACACTAGTCCTAGAAACCAAAGATTCAAAAGGAAAGACTATCGAAATCAGCAGAACAAAAATAGGTTTCCGTTCAATAGAAATCAAAAACGGATTACTCTTAGTTAATGGTCAACGCATAACTATAAAAGGCGTCAACACACAAGAAACTGATCCTGAAACTGGTCATGTGATGTCTGAAGAAATGATTATGAAAGACATCAAACTTTGGAAAGAAAACAACATCAATGCGGTTCGATTAAGTCATTATCCAAGAGGAAGACGCTTCTATGAACTTTGTGATGAATATGGCTTATATGTTGTTGATGAAGCCAATATAGAATCACATGGCATGTATTATGGCAAATATTCGTTAGCTAAAAATCCGTCTTGGGAAAATGCACATGTAGACAGAATGGTAAGAATGGTTGAGCGTGACAAAAACCATCCTTCAGTAATTATTTGGTCTATGGGAAATGAAGCGGGAAATGGCGTAAATTTCTTTAAAGGTTATGACGCCATAAAAGCAAATGACAAAACTAAACGACCTGTTCAATATGAACGTCCATACAAAGATTATGATGAAAGTTTGTATGATATGGATTCTAATACAGATATTATTGTACCCCAATATCCATCTCCTGCTAGATTTGAAGAAGTTGGAAAATCAAAAACCGACAGACCATACATTCCGAGTGAATATGCACATGCTATGGGAAATAGCACTGGAAATTTTCAGGATTATTGGGACATTATTGAGCAATACGATAATTTACAAGGTGGTTTTATTTGGGATTGGGTAGATCAATCTATTTGGAAAACCAACGAAAAAGGAGAACGCTATTATGCTTATGGAGGTGATTATGGTGAAAACATGCCAACTGACAATACCTTTTTAAATAACGGAATAGTGTTTCCAGATAGAACGCCACAACCAGCTTTATACGAAGTAAAAAAGGCGCATGAATACATTAATTTTAAAGATAAAGGGATTAATCAACATGATGAGTTAAGAGTATTGGTTGAAAATTTATATGATTTTACAAATCTCGATCAGTTCGATTTTAAAGCTGAAATAAAAGCTGATGGAAAGGTTTTACAAACCACAAATATTGATGATATTTCAGTAGAAACACATACAGGAAAATTAATTCGAATTCCATTAAAGAATATTACTTTTCAAGATAACACTGAATATTTTGTAGAATTTTCTGCAACTACAAAAAAGGAATGGGGAATTCTATCCGAAGGGTTTGAAGTTGCTCGTGAGCAAATTCCTCTAACTAGTAAATTCAAAAAAACAATTTCTGAATTAGAGACAAAAAACAATTTAAATGTTCAAAACAATCAAGATCAAGTTACTGTTTCAAATGAACACTTGGATTTAGTTTTTGATAAAAATGAAGGTAGAATTACGTCTTATTTGATTAATGGAACTGAATTACTAAAAGATGAGAATGGTCCAAAACCAAATTTCTGGCGCGCAGTAACAGACAATGATTTTGGCAATCAAATGGACGAAAAAAACATTGAGTGGAAACAAGCTTCTTTAGAGTCAACGGTAAAATACTTTGATTACAAAATTCTTAAAAATGGCTCAATTGTTTTAGACGTTACATTTCATTTAACAGGAGTAGAAACCACTTTTACTACTAATTATACCATCTTTGGAAACGGTGTCGTTCATATTAAAAACACCTTAGACGAAACAACTTATGAAGGCGACATTCCTAGAATTGGCATGCGTTTACAACTCCCAAAAACTTATGAGAATTTAAGTTATTTTGGTCGTGGTCCATGGGAAAATTATCAAGACAGAAAAGCATCAGCTTTTGTAGATGTATACAATTCAAAAGTAAGTGAACAGTATGTGCCTTACATTCGGCCGCAAGACAATGGCTATAAAACCGACACTCGCTGGATAGCTGTTTCAAACGAACAGAACAATGGATTACTTTTTGTTTCAGATTCAGAAAAACATCTAAGTTTTAGCGCACTTCATATGGAAAATGAAGATTTTGATACCACTTCAGGATTGGA
>CALGIH010000078.1 GCA_937916035.1 uncultured Lacinutrix sp. | reverse complement strand
ATGAACAATTGGCTAATGCACATTTTAGGTTTCCAATTCAAAAACCTCAAAACAAAGAAGAATATTATTATCGTACCATTTTCGAATCACATTTTCCTAGTGATGCGGCTGCGTTGTGCGTTCCACAAGAACCAAGTGTTGCTTGTAGTACAAAAATTGCACTAGAATGGGACGAAGCGTTTAAAAACATGAACGATCCATCTGGTAGAGCAGTGTCGAAAGTACATGATGATGCATATTAGTGAAACTCTGTTTTGAAAAGCTCCAAAAGAGCGCATTCAAGTCAGTAAGTTGAATTAATGCCGTCCAAAGTGTCGGTATTTTCACAAATTGATAACTAATTTGGTTGGTTAATTAGTTATTATTAGAGGTTGGCAAATTGCCAACCTCTTTTATTTCAAAAAAGTTTATCTTTAAAACCTAACCAACCAACATGATTAAATTCTTTAGTAAAATACGTTACAGCCTTATTGAACAAAACAAATCAGGTAAATACTTTAAATATGCCATTGGCGAAATTATCCTAGTTGTTATAGGTGTCTTAATAGCGCTTTCCATCAATAATTGGAATGAAAACAGAAAAAATAGTATTAAGGAAATACAGTTTTTAGAAGGCTTTAAAAATGATCTAATGGCTAATAAAACAGAGCTTAATCGTGTTATTAGAAAGGCCGAAATTACATCTAATTCATCAGACTCTATTTTAAAGTTAAAAAGAAGGGAATTAGATTCCTTAGGTATAAAAAGTTTTGTGCGTTTTATGATGGATGCTGCTGGGTTTGCTGTTTGTCAAACACAAGAAGGTACAATACAAGGCATTATGGGTTCGGGGAATTTGGATGTTATTTTAAACGATAGCATACGTTTGGCTATTGGATCTTGGCAAGCCAATTTAAAAGATGTTATAGAATGGGAAGAATTAGATAAGAACTCTTCTGCTATTTACAATGAATATTTAGAAAATCACGTGAAATTATACACAAAAGGTCAAGAAGAACTTCCTCTAGATGAGTTCAAAATGAGTATGCTTTTAAATGATAATTTGTTCCTCAATAGAATTGCAACCCAAAAGCGTTTCCCTAAAATATTAAATGATCTTTACAGAAAGAAACTCCTAAACTAGATCGATTATTATCTATAATTAACGCCGAATTAGAAGACAATTAATGAAATTAACTCAAGAGTCAAAATCACATAAACTTCTTTTAAAGTATCCTTTTACCATTTCAAGATCTACTAGAACATTTCAAGATACAGTTATAGTTTCTATCTCTGATGGTATTCATACAGGTTATGGTGAAGCCATTCCATCTCCTTATTACAACATCACACTAGAGAAGATAGAACAATCTATTCTAACATCCATAAGCATTGTTGAGAATGCTTATGGAATGCATCCAGATGACTTATGGAATCTATTAGAGCTAAATCTAAAAGACGATTATTTTACGTTGTGTGCCATTAATTGTGCCTATTGGGATTGTTATGCAAAATCACATGATAAAACAACTAGAAGCTATTTTAGTGTTGCATCAAAAACACCATTAAGCGATTACACAATAGGAATAGATAGCATTGAAGTAATGAAACAAAAAATTTCAGACACACCTTGGCCAATTTATAAAATAAAACTAGGAACAGAACACGATGTAGAAATTGTTTCTGAGCTTAGAAAAATTACTGATGCCATCTTTAGAATAGATGCCAATTGCGCTTGGACTGTTGGTGAAACTTTAAAAAATGCTATTCAGCTAAAAGAATTAGGCGTTGAGTTTATTGAGCAGCCACTTAAAGCTGATGCTTGGGAGGGGATGAAGCGCCTAAAGAAAGAATGCGTTTTACCATTAATGGCAGATGAAAGTTGCCAGCGTTTTGAAGATGTCGAAAAATGTGCTGAAGGATTTCATGGCATTAATATAAAACTCATGAAATGTGGAGGCTTAACACCAGCTGTAAAAATGATTGAGAAAGCACGAGAGCTCAATTTAAAAGTGATGGCTGGTTGTATGGCAGAATCTACAGTAGGCATTTCTAATTTAGCTCAAATAGCTCCGCTTTTAGATTACATTGATGCTGATGGAGCTATGTTATTCAAGAATGACTCAGCAAAAGGAATAAAACTAGAGCATGGAAATATTATATTTTCTAAAGAAAATGGCTCTGGAATAAGCTTGTTATAGTTTAGTGGTAAACTGCAGAAATTTCACATAAAAATCAAATTCAAAAATCACAAAAATCATCTTAGAAAGGCGATTTTTATTTCCCCATATCAAGACACTATAAAAAAACTCACAAAATTTAATTTAAGAAGCTTTTTAAGCGATTTAAGACACTTTTGTATAATTAGCAAATGTTGATAATTATGTGATAAATGGAATAATAACCTTAAAAAGGAGGTTTAATAATCGTATATTTGTTTGTAGTGGAAATGATACAATAGGTGTCATTTTTTATGAAATTTAACTTATAGATAAAATATAATATGAGTCAAGAAAAAGAAGAGTTTAACAAACACAATTATTCTGCTGATAGTATTCAAGCACTTGAAGGAATGGAGCATGTTCGTATGCGTCCATCTATGTATATTGGAGATATTGGTACAAGAGGATTACATCACTTAGTATATGAGGTTGTAGATAACTCTATTGATGAAGCACTTGCAGGTCATTGTAATAATATCACAGTGATTATAAATGAAGATAATTCAATCACAACCGAAGATGATGGTCGTGGTATTCCTGTAGATATTCACAAAAAAGAAGGTGTTTCTGCGCTTGAGGTTGTAATGACTAAAATTGGAGCAGGTGGAAAGTTTGATAAAGACTCTTACAAAGTGTCAGGAGGATTGCATGGTGTTGGAGTTAGTGTTGTAAATGCATTGTCTGATCATTTGAGAGCAACAGTTTATAGAGATGGAAAAGTTTATGAGCAGGAATATGAGCGTGGTAAAGCCATGTATCCTGTAAAACAAATTGGTGAATCCGATAAAAGAGGAACCACTGTAACTTTTCGTCCAGATGCAACAATTTTCAATATAACACTTGAGTATAGCTATGACACATTAGCAAGTCGTTTGCGCGAATTATCTTATTTAAATAAGGGGATTACTATTCATTTAGTTGATAGAAGACATAAAAAAGAAGATGGTGAGTTTGAAGGTGAAACATTCCATTCTACTGAAGGCCTTAAAGAATTTATCAAATATTTAGATGGTAATAGAGAGCCATTAATGAAAGATGTTATCGCTTTTGAAGGTGAAAAAAATGGTGTTCCAGTTGAAGTAGCTATGATATATAATACATCGTATGCTGAGAATTTACATTCGTACGTAAATAACATTAATACACATGAAGGTGGAACACATTTATCAGGGTTTCGTCGCGGATTAACACATACACTAAAAAAGTATGCCGATGAGTCAGGATTATTAAAAAATCTAAAATTTGAAATTGCTGGTGATGATTTCCGTGAAGGATTAACTGCAATTATTTCGGTAAAAGTTCAAGAACCACAATTTGAAGGTCAAACAAAAACCAAATTGGGAAACAGAGAAGTTTCAGCTGCTGTAAGTCAGTCTGTTTCGGAAATGTTGACTGATTATTTAGAAGAGCATCCAGATGATGCAAAGACCATAGTGCAAAAAGTAATACTTGCTGCACAAGCACGTCATGCTGCAAATAAAGCACGTGAAATGGTGCAGCGTAAAACGGTCATGAGTATGGGCGGTTTACCGGGGAAATTAAGTGATTGTTCTGAGCAAGATCCTGCAAAATGTGAAGTGTTTCTTGTTGAGGGAGATTCGGCAGGTGGAACGGCTAAACAAGGTCGTGATAGAGCATTTCAAGCTATTTTACCATTAAGAGGTAAAATTTTGAATGTTGAGAAAGCCATGGTTCACAAAGTGTTTGAGAACGAAGAGATCAAAAATATCTTTACAGCACTTGGTGTTACAATTGGAACGGAAGAAGATAGTAAAGCGCTTAACTTATCAAAATTACGCTACCACAAAGTAGTAATTATGTGTGATGCGGATATTGATGGTAGCCATATTGAAACATTAATTCTTACTTTCTTTTTTAGGTTTATGAAAGAACTGATTGAGAATGGGCATATATATATTGCAACGCCACCATTATTTTTAGTTAAAAAAGGAGCAAAAAAACAATATGCTTGGAGCGATGAAGAACGTTTAAAACTAATGAACGAATTTGGTGATGGATCTAAAATTCAACGTTATAAAGGTCTTGGAGAAATGAATGCGTCTCAACTATGGGATACAACAATGAATCCTGATTTTAGAACACTCAGACAAATTCAAATAGACAATGGAGCAGAAGCCGATCGTATTTTCTCAATGTTAATGGGAGATGAGGTTCCGCCTCGTAGAGAGTTTATTGAAAAGAATGCTATCTATGCAAATATTGATGCATAAATTAGTTTTTTAGAGAATATAAAGAGGCTGTCTAAATAATAGACAGCCTCTTTTTTTGCTGTGTAATGTTCCTTCTAAACAGAAGACTTACACAAATACAATGACAACAATAAGAGCTGGTGTATTAAACCTAACAAACAAAAAAAAATGTCATTAATCGCTATTATAAAGCAGATCCTAATAATTCTGACAA
>CALGIH010000077.1 GCA_937916035.1 uncultured Lacinutrix sp. | reverse complement strand
AACTAGCAGATATTGGTGATCATGCCTTGTATTTATCTGATGGAAGTCATGATGCAAATGTAACTGCAGAACTTATTTGGGCTGGAACAGGAAGCAAAGAGGATTTACTGAATCTAAATGTTACTGGAAAAATAGTTTTGGTAAATGGTAATCCTGGAGCAGCTGTAACAAATGCTGTTTATGCTAAAGGTGCTATTGGAGTTGTCTGTTACACAAGCTCTGAAAGTAAAAACCCGATGGATTTTCCAGATCAATTAGCATGGACAAGAATCGGAATTACACCTCCTGAAGGCAAGCAAGGAACGTTTGCGTTTAATTTATCGCCTAGAAAAGGAGAGCAATTAAAACAAATGCTTCAAACGGAAGGAATGCAAGATGTTTTCGCAACTGGAAAAAAGACACTAGGAGGAAAGGTTGTTTTAAAAGCAAAAGTAGATACCGAAATTGGAGAAGCTCCTGGAAGAACAGGTTTTGTTGAAGGATGGATTAGAGGATCAAAATATCATGATCAACAAATTGTTATTACTGCTCACTTGCAAGAAGAGCAAGGATCTGCCAATGATGATGGAAGTGGTTGTGGTAACCTTCTTGAAATAGCTCGTACACTAAATAAACTCATTGATGAAGGGAAAATTGAACGTCCATTGCGTGATATTCGTTTTTGGTGGACAGATGAAATTTATTCAGAATATAGATACTTTAGGGATTTCCCAAAAGAACCAGCAAAAATGTTAGCCAATTTGCATCAAGATATGGTTGGTGCTAAACAGTCAATTGGCAGTCGTACACAGCATCTAATTTATGCTCCACACTCAATTACTAGTTATGTTGATGCTTTGTTTGAAAGTGTTGGGCAGTTCGTGATAGAAACCAATAACCCTTTCATAACAGCAGGTAGAATGGGAGGATTGCCGCGTCCACATTCCAGACCTATTTATGCAACAAGAGGAACAAGAGAAGGTTTTGGCGCGAGCTTTGTGCCCTTTTTTAATGCTTCTGATAACTTAAATTTTATTGAAGGAGCTATTGGTGTTCCAGCGGTTGGACTAATTAATTGGGATGATTATTTCATACATTCTTCAGATGATGATTTATGGCAAATTGATGCGACTCAATTACAACGAAATGCATTTATTATTACTTCAATGGCTTATTATTTAGGAAAATCTGAAAGTGAAGAATTACCTTTATTACTTTCTGAAACTTATGCTCAAGGAAATAAGCGTTTGGCTAATGATTTGCAAGCAGCTTTTCATCAAATTCAATCTCAGACAGACACTAGTTTAGGATGGAAAAATGCCAATATCATTATTGAGCAAGGTATTATGAGAGAAGAGCGCGCGCTTAAGTCGATAACACGTTTATTAGGAAATGATATAATTATAATGAATCAGATTAATGATGTTTCAAAACAATTACTTGCTAAGAAAACAGTAATGATTTCGGAAATCTCAAATATATTTTCTACTAATCATAGAGTGAAACCTTCAAATATTACATTATCTGCAAATGAACAATCTGCAATAAAGAAAGTTCCAAAAAATAATCCAGTTTTAGATGACTATTTTGGGAAGCGCAAAGAAGGAGCTCCAGGTATTGTAACGCATTCAACAATGCGTATGGAGATCTTTAATTTTGTTGATGGAAAAAGAAGTTATTATGATATTTATAAAGCTGTTTTGGCTGAATCACTTGCAGCTGGAACTTGGTATTATGGCACTGTGACATTAGAAGATGTCGTTAAACTTTTAGATGCCAATATTGAATCTAGAGCATTAACCCTTGTTAAATAAAAATTATTTTAAAATGAAAAACTTATTAAAGTATATAGCTATATCAATATGTTTGGTTGCAATTAATTCAATTGATGCACAACAAACAGCAGATAGTAAGTTACTAACCATTGATCGTATATATAATTCCAATGAATTTTCTCAAGAATATGAAAGGCCAATGCAATGGATTGAAAATGGAAACGCCTATATTATTATTGAACAATCTAGTTCTATTGAAGGTGCAGATGACCTCATAAAATACACGTCTTCAAAGCAAGAAAAAACTGTTTTTATTTCAGCTGAATCTTTGCTAGTTGATGGTAAACCTTTGCAAATTAGTAGTTTTACTTTATCGACAGATGGCTCAAAAGTATTGTTTTTCAATAATACAAGTCGTGTTTGGAGATCTTTCTCAAAAGGAGATTATTGGGTTTATGATTTTAACACTAAAAAGTTAAAACAGTTAGGTACTTCCTTTAAGTCGTCATCATTGATGTTCGCGAAATTTTCAGCAGACAATAAGTATATAGCCTATGTTCAAGACTTTAATATTTATAAAGAAGATTTTTCAACTGGAAAAATTACTCAGTTAACATTTGATGGAACTGGAGAAATTATTAATGGAACCTTTGATTGGGCTTATGAAGAAGAATTTGGAAAACGTGATGGTTTTTCATGGAGTCCTAAAGCAGATTATATTGCCTATTGGCAAATTGATGCTAGTGATATTGAAACATTTTACATGATCAATAACACAGATTCAATCTATTCTAAACCGGTTCCTTTGCAATATCCAAAAGTTGGAAGAGATCCTTCAGGTGCTAAATTAGGACTCATTAACCTAAGTACTAAAAAAACCGAATGGATATCTATTCCAGGAGGAGAAAAAGAAAATTACATTCCTGGAATGCAATGGATTAATGACGATTTAATGTTGATTCAGCAAATGAATCGGCATCAAAACACACTAATAGTATGGTCGTATCAACCTTCAACAAAATCACTTAAAAAAGTATATACTGAAGTTGAAGAGACTTGGGTAGATTTAGGGTATCCAGATATTTCAGCAGATGGTTGGGGAGATAATGATTTACCATTAGTAGATAATGGCACAGCCTTCTTACGAATGACAGAAACTGATGCTTGGAGACATATCTATAAAATCAATATTTCAACCGGAGAAAAAACACTCATAACACCTTTTGATTATGATGTTGCTTCTATAAGACCTGCAACAGATAAAGAGGTTTATTTTATTGCATCACCTTTAAATAGCACTCAACGCTATTTATATAAAACAGATTTAAAAGGAAAAGGCAATGTAAAACGAGTTACTCCAGAAATTTATGAAGGTGTAAATAACTATAGCTTTGCGCCAAATGGAAAGTATGCTAAGCACATTCATCAAAACACAAAAGAAGTAAGAACAGCGCATCTTGTTGAATTACCTTCACATAAGATCATAAAAACATTAGCAGATAATAAAGCTTATAAAGCAAAATTAAGTTCACTAGAGTTGCCGGAGATTAAATTTACTAAAGTGACTACTGAAGAAGGTATTGACATTGACGTAAGAATGGTGCTTCCAATAGGTTTTGACGCAACTAAAAAATATCCCGTTTTATTTCATGTTTATGGTGAACCTTGGGGACAAGTAGCAACAGATATGCAAATTGGCTTATGGAATATAATGATGGCTCAAAAAGGCTATGTTATTATTGATATGGATAATAGAGGAACACCTTGTTTAAAAGGTAGTGCATGGCGTAAAAGTATTTATAGAAAAATTGGAGTAATCAACTCTTTAGATCAAGGACAAGCAGCCAAAGAAATTTTAAAGTTAGATTATTTAGATACTGATCGTACTGCAGTTTGGGGCTGGAGTGGTGGAGGCTCAATGACACTTAACCTCATGTTTAAATATCCTGAAATTTACAAAACAGGAATAGCAGTTGCAGCAGTATCAAATCAATTAATTTATGATAACATTTATCAAGAACGTTATATGGGTTTGCCACAAGAAAACAG
>CALGIH010000076.1 GCA_937916035.1 uncultured Lacinutrix sp. | reverse complement strand
CAAGTTCATCAAGAATTTCAGCAATATCAGCGTAGTGAAACTCACTTAAAAAACGCTGTAACTCCTTATCATTATTTGATTCAATAAGTTGCTCAACTTGTTCAATGATTTTATCAGTGAGTTGAAATTGGTTGTTATCTTTTTCTTCTAACATAAGACAAATCGAATGCGCTAATTATGGCAATTATTTAATTATTCAATGTCCTTTTCAATTAATTGAGTGAGCTCAATAAATGAATCAACACTTAATTGTTCTGGACGTTTATCAAAGATAGCATTTGCTTTTAAATTATCTGAAAGATTGAAGGTTTTTAAACTATTACGAAGTGTTTTTCTGCGTTGTTGAAAACCCGTTTTTACTACTCTGAAAAATAACTTTTCATCACAAGGCAAGTCGTAATTTTCTTTTCTGGTTAATCGAAGTACTCCAGATTCTACTTTTGGAGGTGGATTAAACACTGAAGGAGGTACTGTAAACAAATATTCAGCCTCATAAAAAGCTTGTGTTAATACTGAAAGTATGCCATAAACTTTACTGCCCTCTTTTTCGCAAATACGTTGCGCAACCTCTTTTTGAAACATGCCTGAAAATTCAGGTATTTGGGCACGCATTTCTAAAGTTTTAAAGACGATTTGAGTTGAAATATTATAAGGAAAATTTCCAATAATAGCGAAAGACTCTTGCTTAAAAACGGCATTCAAATCATATTTAAGAACGTTTTCCTGAATGATTCTTGGTGCTAAATTCAAGTAGTTTGATTGTAAATATTCAACCGACTCTGGGTCAATTTCAATAACATAAGTTGTTACATCCTTTTCAAGCAAATATTTAGTAAGCATTCCCATTCCTGGGCCAATTTCTAAAATAGAATCGTAGCCTTTTAGTGATAAAGTATCTGCGATTTTTTGGGCAATATGTTCATCAGTAAGAAAATGTTGTCCTAAGTATTTTTTTGCTTTTACTGACATCTATTTAATGGTAATTGAATATTCATCAATGATTTCTAGCTCAGTGCAAAAGGCTAGCATTTTGTCTGCAAATTTGGAGAGACCATCTTTCCGAAGTCTGTCGGCATCTTCTTTGTAATAAGATTCTAAAGCTTCCCGAGATTTTGCTCTGTATTGTACAGAATACGTAGTTCCACCTAGGTCTTCTTCAACCAAAACTTTGGTGAGTTTTGCTTCAGTGAATTTTCCAGTTGCTAACACTTGTGGTATGTGCTCTTTTATCCATGCTAACCATTCGTCATGAATGCTTTTGTCAATGTTTGTAGTAACGTTGTAAATTATCATGTTTTATGTTAATGGATTCCATTATTGAACATTTCGATGCTTCCACTGCGCTCGGCAAAGGCTTACTCAAAGTGACAGACAGGAATGACAATTAAAGTAAATTTTTTGCAAATAACAGAAGTTCCTCGTTATCATCAAAAGGTTTTATGCGTTTTTGGAAAGATAAGCCTAATTTTTCTAATAAATGAATGGAACTTTTGTTGTCAGGATTGGTTATTGCTAAGATTATCTTCAACTTAAAAGTATTTTCTGCTAATTCCAAAATGGCGACTGATGATTCATAACCAAAGCCGTTGCCTTCATAATCTGGTAAAAACCCAAAACCAATATCTGCGTGTTCTAATTCTTTGCGTTTCACCAAACCAACTATACCTATTGCTTTATTAGGTTCTGATTTTTGAGTGACTTTATAAAAGCCATAGCCAGATTCTTTATAACTTTTTAAGATGCCATTTTTAAGATTATTTTCGGCATCTTTAATAGTTTTGATGTTTCTATCTCCAATGTATTTTAACCAACTTGGTGTATTCATCAACTCCAAAAAAAAAGGAGCATCTTTGAGTGTTACTTTTGAAATGATGAGGCGTTGGGTTGTGGTTATTAGCATAAACACTTAGTTTATAACATCCCCACGTAAAGCCCTAAACTTTTTCCTGGCTTCAACAAAAAAGATACTATCTGCGTGATTAAAGATGATTTGCTCATATAAAGTTTGCGCTTCTTCAGGCTTGTTTAGCACATTCACGTACAACTCAGCTAAAGCATAATAAGCATCATCTGCCAAAATACCTTCCTTGTAATTATCTATGATCGCTTTGTAATTAGCTTCGGCTTTTAGGTAGTCTTTTTTACCTTCAAACAATTTTCCTTGTTTGTATAAAGCTTGGTCAACGATAGTTTCAGTTTTATGCTCTTCTAAAATTTTGTCTAACAACGCAATAGCTTCGTTTGTTTTATTCTGGTAAGCGTACAAATCTGCTTTGGCATATAGCTTTAATGCCGTTTGAGTAGAATCTTCAAACTTGTTATCTGAAATTAATAATTTTAAATCTAAAGCATCATTAGCAATTAATTGCGAGGTTGAAGCCTTTAATATTTTAAGTTGAGATTCTGCCCATTTAAAATCGCCTTTGTAATAACTGGTTTTAGCCACTCTAAATCTTGCTTCTTGAGAAATGGTGCTGTTTTTTAAACTTGCTTGAATTTGGGAATAGTAAATAAGTGCCTCGTTGAATTTTTCTTGAAACACCAGAATATCGCCTAACTCCAATTTTATTTTGGCTAATTGGAATCTGTTGTAACCCCCTTCCAAGGCTGTTTTTAAATAGCTGATAGCTTCCTCAGGATTGTTTAAATAGAACGCCTTGAAATGCGCATATCCGACTTTAATATCAACAATCTCTGAGTTATTCTCAAACTCAGAAATAACGTTGCTATATTTCTGATCTATGTCTTTGTAATCGTCCTTTGTAGCATGTTTGGTTTGTAACTCTAATAAGTTTTTATGAGAATCTACAATGGTTTCAATATCAATAGCTGTTTCAATTAGATACATTAAAATATCTGCCGAAATTTCTGGCATGTCTTTCTCTAAAGTCAATTGTGCCAAATCAATAACTCCTCTTAAAGATTCTTGTTCACGCTTGTAAATGGCTTTTTCTTGAGCAAAGGCTTTTGCATAATCACGTTGTTGAACATACAACCAACTTAACAACTGATTCCAAAGAATGTTTGGTTGTTCTTGAATTTTTTTTAGAAGCACTTTACGTAAAATTCCATTATTTTCATCGTCACTATTCTCTGATATGTATTCGCTAAACGAGCGTTTGGCTTGATTGACGTAAGAATTATTCTTTTCAACAAAATCGACATAGCTAGTAAACATTTTTTCAATTTTTGCTTGCTCACCATAAATCCATGCCAATTGCAAGTAATAGTTAGCTTCTGGACGCAATTCCATTGAACGTTCATAAGCTGTGGCTGCTAAATCTATTAAGGCATGTGTTTCGAACCTGTACGCAACGTAATAGCCATAAACTGGATTTTCTTCTATTTTTAAAAGCGCTTGATTGTAATATTCTTCAGCCTTTTCTTGTTGATGTTTAAGATGATAATTGTAGCCTAAATCTACCAAATGCTGCGGGTTTTTGCTTTTTGAAAACATCTCAATAAGCATCTTTTCTGCTATGTCTAAATTTTCAAGTTGTTGATGAATTTCAACAATTTTGATAAAGTAATTAATATTACCTTTTTTTTCTTCGTATAGCTTTTCATAAGAAATTAAAGCTTTTTGAAATTCGCCTCTATCAAAATATTCTTTTGCTAATTCTTCGTTTTGCGAAAACGACATTAGGCAAAAGAAGAAGCAAAATATGTAGATTAATCTGTTCATAGTAGATGTAAATATAACTAAACTGTGCTTTTAATATTGTAAATATTATGATAAAAAAGCCCAAACATAAGTTCGAGCTATGCCATCCAAAATAAATGTGCTATTAACCATATTTTAATATGATTCAGTTATCCTGATTGGAGCTTTTAATAAAGTAATTATAATATATGGTTGATTTATTTTAAATCAGCTTATAAAACCCCTTTTACTATCAAAACCACC
>CALGIH010000075.1 GCA_937916035.1 uncultured Lacinutrix sp. | reverse complement strand
CATCCATGTACCATTTACATAGTTGTAAAAGTCTTGTTTTGGATCTACTGAAGTGTCCATATTCTCTAAGATTATCCCAGGAATTTTTTCGGCTTCAGCCATGTCTTTTTTGCCATCTTCTTTACAAGCCATAAGTCCTAAAAAGGCACATAAACCTGCAAACAATAATTTAGGTTGATTGATTTTCATTTTTGTTTTAGTATTTAAATTTGTCTAATTTACTTAATAATTAGAAGCCTGAAATTAGATTTTGTTACATATTAACAAAGAATTAAGAATTTCCTGAACAAGAATTCTCAGTATTTAATTTGGCTTTTCAATTTTTTGGGACTCCTTTTCGAATTTTTTATTCATTTGAAAAATTAAATTAGTGTAGGACAAAAGCACATCTTTAATAGCCATCAAGAGCTTTTCTTTCTTGGCTGTTTTTAATGAAGCTAAGCCTTCTAATTTTAAAAACACAGTTTCAATAACTGTTAATCTCACCAATATTGATTGTGTGTTTAGGGATTCAGGAATTTCATTTCTTAAATCGGCTATAAACCCTTCCAGAATGGCTTTGTCATCTCTAAAAAAAGATAAATCTCCGGTTCTTAAAAGTTCTATTTTATTAGATAATTCATTAAATTTCTGCCAATTAATGGTTTTGTTTTGAGTGATTTTGCTTAAGGCGTATTCAGTAAACTTAATTTTCGAAATGTCATTTGCTGTAATTATACTGCTGTCAATTGTAGTGATTTTTTCAACAATTGCTGACTCATTTTTAACATCAGGATTACAACTCAAAATAAAAAGAGTTATTGATAAAAAGGTAAAAATTTTAATAATGTTTTGCAGATATGTCATTGCATTCAAGCTTTATGGATACAAATATATTGCATACGCTGCGTTTTCAAACTATTTATAATTACAAATTACAAAAGTATCAATCTATAATTTAAATTAAATTAAGGTAATTGCTATAAATTCTTACTATTTTTGATGCACTAAATTTCTACAAAAGATGGTTTCGAAAATTTTAATAATTGGTGCATGTGGTCAAATAGGATCTGAATTGGCGTATCAATTGAGAGCAGAACTTGGCACTGAAAATGTAATAGCAAGCGATATAACAGAGAGCAATATGGCTTTAGTTAAATCGGGGCCTTTTGAGACTATTGATGCGAGAAGTTTAGGTGAAATTGAAGCCTGTATACAAAAACACAATGTAGATACTGTTTATTTAATGGCTGCTTTATTAAGTGCTACTGGAGAGAAATATCCAGAAAAAGCCTGGGATTTAAACATGAATTCCTTGTTAAATGTGCTTAATTTGGCTAAAGATAAGATTATTAGCAAGGTGTTTTGGCCTTCAAGTATTGCCGTTTTTGGACCTACTTCACCAAAAACAAATACTCCACAAAGAACCATTATGGAACCATCAACAGTTTACGGAATTACCAAACAAGTTGGAGAGCGTTGGTGTGAATATTATTTTAATAATTATGGAGTTGATGTAAGAAGTATTAGGTATCCAGGGATTATTAGTTGGAAAACATTACCCGGAGGAGGCACTACGGATTATGCTATAGATATTTTTCATAAAGCAATAAATGAAGGTCATTATGATTGTTTTTTAACTGAAGATACAGCCTTGCCAATGATGTTTATGGAGGATGCAGTCAAGGCTACTCTAGATATTATGAATGCTGATGCTGATGCTGTTAAAATTAGATCGTCATATAATTTGTCGGCAATTAGTTTTACACCGAAACAATTAGCGTCAGAAATTGCGAAGCAAATACCTGATTTCACAATTAGTTATAATCCAGATTTTAGACAAAAAATAGCAAATTCATGGCCAAACTCTATTGATGATGCTGATGCAAGACAAGATTGGAATTGGAAGCATAGTTATGATTTAGTAGCTATGACCAATGAAATGTTGCTTCAGTTAGGCAAACAAGCAGTTTCTTAATTGTTTTTAAGTGGTAAAGATTCAGCTGGTCTAAATTCAGTTAACCCTTTTTCTTTAATAGTTTTTTCAATTTCAGCAACTGTTGAAGGTACAAAGGCGCTTAAATTTTCTACTCCTGTTTCTGTAACTACAGCAACATCTTCTATTCTAATATACAATCGTTCTTCCGGAATCCATATCATTGGGTCAATGGTAAATACCATTCCAGGTTCTAATGCTACTCGATCAACACGTCCAACATCATGAACTGCCATGCCAACTGGATGTTGAAAATGACCTCTAAATTTAATACCATTCTGGACTGCTTTTAAATGCTCTGGTTTTGCAAAGGTTTTTCCAACGAGGTATTTTTCCATATCTGCGGCAGCTTTATCTAACACGTCATTAGAGGTAACTCCAGGTTTAATGTACTTAAATAGTGCGTCTCTGTAAGCGACAATAAATTCATAAAGTGCTGTTTGTTCTTTGTTAAAGGTTCCATTAACTGGCCAAATTCTGGTAACATCACTAGTGTAATTATGATAATCTGGTGCATAATCCATGAGTACTAAATCACCATCTTTTAATGCATCTGTTTTTCTGAAATAATGTCCCATAAAGGCATTGGTTCCACCACCAATAATTGCTGGATATCCATCGCCTTGTGAGCCATGTTGATAGAAAATATATTTAGCGACTGCATCTAATTGATACTCGTAAATACCTGGATTGGTGGATTTCATAGCTTCCATAATGGCAAGACCTGCAATTTCAGTAGCTTTCCGAATAACTTCAATTTCTTTGTTGCTTTTTATCAAGCGCATAGCATCTAAAAGTGGTGATAAATCACGAATTTCAAATTCGGGGAATCGTTCGTTTAAAAGTTTTTTAAAGCGTGCTTCTCGCGTTGTTTGAGAATCCCAAGGATCTGCCGCAGCGCGTGCATGACCATGAAGTATCTCATCTCTACTATCATTTCCAGTTTCTGCAGGACTCAAAGGTGTGTATAATGTTGGAGTTATGCCATTGATAAGTCCAGTTCCAACAAGATCATTTCCAAGAAACTCTAGTGGACGAACACGATTTACTCCAGTTAGCTCAATAACCAAATCGACATCTTCAGCTGATAAAATTTTCCCCTGACTGCGTTCTCTAGCTTCTTCTCTATGAGGTAAGTAAATTGTTGACGTTCTGTTTTTACCATTTAACAATAAATAGGCATGTCCTTCTTCCAATCCACATAAATAGTAAAAAGTGTTTGACTGCCTAAATACTTTAAACCCAGCAACACTTGGTGCGCTTTGAATGAGTGCAATAGCATTGTTGCCAATTTCATCAAATATTTTGGTTCTTCGAGCTTCAAAATCGGCTATTGAAAAATCTGTTTGGAAATAATGCTTTTCTTGAGCATGTAAAATAGATTCGCATACTACGGAAAGGAATAATGCTAAACACAAAGTTTTTTTAAAATGCATGGTGATTAATTTTGGTTGGTTAACATGATGTTTAATATAAGGAACAATTTAAGAACAATTTAAGAATAATTTTTAATCTTAGATAAAATCGATACATTAGTGAATCAGATTTAAAATAAGTATTAGAAATAATAACAATTACAACAACTAACCAAAATCACTAATCATGAGAATCTTCAATAATAAAGGCGTGGTAATTCTTTGTCTTGCAATGGTTTTAATTGTACAGTCGAATGTATTTGCGATAACTGATAGTTATCCAAAGAATCCAAAAATTGACGCCATTAATTATATTTTTGATATTGAACTGTCGGATGATACTGACGAAATCACTTGTGAAGTAACTGTTGATATTCGTTTTCTTGGTTCAGGTGTTCAGAACTTAAGATTCGACTTGGTCAATGTTTCAAATGAATTAGATAATAAAGGAATGGTTGTAAGTAGTGTTTCATCAAATGGAAACGAGTTGAAATTCTCACATTCAAATGATGAGTTATTAATAAATCTCCCTAAGCCATCTGAGATTAATCAAAGAACAAAGTATATTATTAAATATAAGGGTGTTCCAGCTAGTGGATTGAAAATAGGTGATAACAAACATGGCGACAGGACATTTTTTAGTGATAATTGGCCAAATCGTGGTCGTCATTGGTTAGCAACTATAGATCATCCATATGATAAAGCAATGTGTGAATTTATCGTCACAGCTCCTGATCATTATCAAGTGATTTCAAATGGGTTGAAGATTGAAGAAACGAATTTAGCAGATAATAAACGTCTTACCCATTGGAAACAATCAATACCAATAGCCACTTGGTTGTATGTTCTTGGTGCGGCAGATTTTGCTGTTCAATATGTTGATGAATTTGATGGTAAATCAATTGAAACTTGGGTTTTTAAGCAAGATAGAGATGCAGGCTTTTATGATTTTGCTGAACCAACAAAGCAAGTGCTAGAATTTTACAGCGACAATGTTGGACCATTTTCTTATGAGAAATTAGCCAACATACAGTCTAATAGTGTGAGTGGTGGTATGGAAGCAGCTTCGGCTATATTATATAGTGATAGTTCGGTTAAAGGAGATAGGAATTTGCGTTGGCGAAATGTTGTTATCCATGAGATTGCACATCAATGGTTTGGAAATGCGGTCACAGAATATGATTGGGATGATATTTGGCTAAGCGAAGGTTTTGCTACGTATTTCACCTTACTTTTTATAGAACATCAATATGGACGAGACGCGTTTGTTGAGGGACTTAAATCCAGTCAAAAAAGTGTAGATGCTTTTTATGAAAAAAACCCAAAGTATACAATTGTCCATGATAATTTAAAAGACATGAAAGATGTTACAACATCTCAAATCTATCAAAAAGGCAGTTGGATTTTACACATGTTACGAGGTGTTGTAGGCACAAAGACCTTTTGGGAAGGCATTCAGTCTTATTACAAACAATACAAAGATCTAAACGTCACAACTGATGACTTTAAGCGAGTAATGGAAGAGGCTTCAGGTAAGGATTTAACTGTCTTTTTCGAGCAATGGCTATATAAGCCGGGGATTTTAAAATTAGCTGGAAGCTGGAAGTATGACAAGCAGAAAGGTGAAATACTAATTAATTTAAACCAAGTGCAAACTGATGGCAGCATGTTTGAAATACCACTTGAAATTGGTATTGATTTTGGGAATAAACCACAGCAATTAGAGTTGATTCAAATAAAAGAAAAGTCAAATAGTTTTAAAATAAAAGTAGAGGAAGAGCCTAAAAATATTGTTCTAGACCCAAACTACTGGGTATTAATGAATGCAGATTTCAAGAAAAGCTAGTAAAACAAAAAACCCTGAAAACAATAAAGTTTCAGGGTTTTTAAGTGGTGCCTGCAGGACTTCGCAATACCTTCTGATAAGACAATTGAACATTTTAAACAGTATTA
>CALGIH010000074.1 GCA_937916035.1 uncultured Lacinutrix sp. | reverse complement strand
AAGAGTTATTTCTGAATACGAACAAAATGATTTACGTGTTGATGGTGATAATATTTACATTAACGATGAATTGGCAACCAATTACA
The DNA here is from genome assembly GCA_937916035.1 of uncultured Lacinutrix sp. Taxonomy (GTDB): domain Bacteria; phylum Bacteroidota; class Bacteroidia; order Flavobacteriales; family Flavobacteriaceae; genus CAJQLB01. Next base: position 5,261 of record CALGIH010000074.1, on the reverse strand, counting down.
CCTTTAAACAAGATTATTATTGGATGATGGGAGATAATAGAAATAATTCTATTGACGCAAGGTTTTGGGGATTTGTGCCATTTAATCATGTGGTTGGAAAGCCCGTTTTTATTTGGATGAGTATTGACAATTTTAACGCTGGCATAAAAAACTGGAGCATTCGATGGGATAGGGTCTTTACAACTGTTAGTGGTAGTGGCGAACGTGTCTCTTATTTAATTCCGTTTTTAGTGTTTTTATTTGGCTGGATTGGTTTTAGCAAATGGCGTAAACGGAAAAAAGTTAATGGTTAATTTGTTGATTTGTTGATTTGATATGTATATATACAGTTTTGAAAAATTAGAAGTTTGGGTTGAAGCAAAAGAGCTTTCAAAAAATATCTATTTGACGACAAAACAATTTCCTGATGATGAAAAATTTGGCTTAACCTCTCAACTTAAAAGAGCTTCTATTTCAATCTGCTCTAATATTGCTGAAGGGTCTGCTAGAAAAACTAATAAGGATAAAGCCCATTTTACCGTAATGGCATTTAGCTCAGCTGTTGAAGTTTTAAATCAAATAATAATTGCTCACGATTTAAAGTTTATTAATGAAATAGAATACAAAACGCTTAGATTACAAATTGAAAGTATTACCAATAAATTAAATGCGTTGCGAAATTACCAAATAAACAAATAAACGCAACCACAAATGAACTCTCTATTTCATCCAACATATTTTCCAAGTATATCGCATTGGATTGCCATTGTCAAGGCTAATAAACTAATTTTTGAAGTAAACGATACTTATCAAAAACAAACCTATAGAAATAGAGCTAATATTTTCAGCGCTAACGATAAATTGCCATTATCAGTTCCTGTTATTTACTCACAAAATAGCAGACAGCTTTATCGAGATATTAAAATATACAATGATGATAAATGGCAAGCATTACATTGGAAATCATTGTTAAGTGCCTATAGTACGTCTCCTTTTTTTGAATATTATAAAGATGACATCGCTCCACTTTTTCACACTAAACAAGAGTTCCTTTTAGAATTTAATTTTAAATGCCTTGAAACCATCTTTGAATGTTTGCAATTGGATTTAGAATATGAAACAACCAAAATCTTTGAAAAAGAACCTAAGAACGCAGAAGATTTACGCTATTTAGCCAATGTGCGAAAAGAAAAGAATTATAAATTCTCAGAATACACACAAGTATTTAGTGATAAACATGGTTTTATGAGCAATTTAAGTATTCTTGATTTACTTTTCAATGAAGGTCCAAATGCATTAACGTATTTGGAAGCTCAAACTATCTCGTAATGCTTCAGACTTTTACACATTATGGTGTTCATATTTTAGTACCACTTCTTGTTGCTCTTGTATTTTTCAAATCTAAATGGAAAATGGCATTTCTAATTATGATGGCAACTTTTATTATTGACCTAGACCATTTGTTGGCAAACCCTATTTATGATGCAACTAGATGTAGCATCAATTTCCATCCACTTCACTCCTATTATGCAATGATTCTTTATGCAATTTTGTTAATTCCTAAAACAACAAGATTAATTGGATTAGGGCTCTGCATTCACATTCTGGCGGATTACTTAGATTGCTTATTTATGTAAACTTACTTTCGTGAGTATTGGAAAATGGTCAGAGTACTTCTTATCGTAAGTTTTAAAATTATTGATTGTAAAGGCTTTATCTACTAAAATAAAATCTATTCTGATTGGAAAATATTTAAAATCAAAGGTTCTACCAAAACCATTACCAGCAGCACCAAAAGCATCTACTAAATCGCCTTTAATTTCTTTATAGACATAAGAATAAGCTGTATTATTAAAATCGCCACAAACAATCATTTTATAAGGTGATCTTTTTTTGTGTAACAAGAATAACTCAGATTGAAACTGTTGCATTTTAAAGGTTTCGCTAGCTCGCTTAATTAATCGTTCAGAATTTTCTGTCGATATGGCTTCTTGATTAGAATCAATGCGTAAGGATTGTAAATGCACATTGTAAATCCTTATGGTATCAGAACCTTTAACAATATCTGCGTAAATGGCATTATTTGCAGTATTTGGAAACTCAATAGATCCAGAATTAATAATAGGGAATTTCGAAAATATAGCTTGACCATATTTTACTTTTTTACCAGATAAATGCTCATATTTATGCTTATAATAAGATAAATCTATCTTTTCATGAGGATGGTATTCCTGAAAACTAATAACATCAGGAGATTCCTTTTTTATAAAAGAAACGATGTCCTCTTGAACATTTTTTCCTGGAATCCAATTGTATAAATTGAACAATCGAACATTATAATTCATTATTGAAATATTGTTCTCATCTTTAATATTCTTAGAACTAGAAAATTTATATAATGACCCAACATGACTAAAACCAACTAACAAAGCAAACAGTGAAAGCAATAGTTGTTTTTTCACATTCATTAGCCAATACAATAAAAACAACAGATTAGATACAATCAAAAAAGGAACAGCTAAACTTAAAACTGCTAAAAACGCAAAGCTATTAGGAGCAACGTACGGCAAAATATAAGACAAGAGTAGCATCATCGCAAAGAGCGAATTCAAACCAAAAATGATTTTATTAATTAAGCTTAGTTTATTCATTTGTTATGATAGATGACTGAAGACTGATGACCGAATACCGATGACTGATGTATCATTTTAAAGATTTTCTAAATGCTAACAACATATTCATCAAATGAAATGATTCATCATAATTCTTTTGAAAATCTTCAACATTCAAATAATTTCTTCTTTTAGCCTTGTGCAAGCAAGTTACAGTTTCAGCTAAAGAACGAATAGCATAACCAATAAACCTATTTTGTTCAGGATTAGATTGACCAATTGAACCTTCTGAAATATTCAAAGCAACAGAATCTAATGCTCTAATTAATTGTGAAGATAGGTTGTATAATTCTTTTTTTGGAAAATTTGAAGCCAATAAACTCATGTCCTCTCCTAAATCCATCGCTTTTTGCCAAATAACTAGATTCTCAAATTTAAACTTGTGCATATCTATATATTCATATAAATCATCATTTGTCAATAATAAAAATTCTCAATCGTTTTCACTTCCGTCTTCCGACACCTGTCATCTCTCATTTCCCTGCTCTAAACAAAAATTCTTTTTCTTCTTTCGTAAGACTTTCGTAACCGCTTTTACTTATTTTATCTAAGATAATATCGATTTTCTTCTGATTATTAAACTTATTAAACTCCCCTTTATTATAACCACCAACTTTCGATTTGTCTTTATAAACAGTTTTTAACTTTGATTTCTTTTTGAATGAAAACCAGGCTAAAAAGGCATCCATAATCTTTCCGAAACCTTTGCCAATATCAGTGCCTTGACGTAAGCGAGTGGCGTAAAAGTAACCCAATAAATCTCCACCAAGATGTGCAACATTACCTCCCGAATTACCTCCAAACAATCCAAATAAATCTAAAGCAACCATGACAAAGCCTACGTACATTAATTTAAAACGTAATGAACCTAAGCGCATTTCGTGATGTGGCATATAAGCACACAAGAAAATCAATGTTGCTCTAACTCCTGCTGAAGCTCCAACTAAAGAGCTCGCGTAATTTAAAAAGTTAGGAAATAAAGCAACGGTTAGCAGATAAGCCAACCCTCCAGAAATGATGCCTAGAAAATAAATATTCACTGAGGTTTTTATGCTGAATAAATTAGAAAATGATCTACCAACAAAATACAGCACTAACATGTTCATAAGCAAATGCCACAACTCAATATGCGTAAAACCATAGGTAATAATACTCCATGGTTGCAAAATAAATGCTGAAAACTCTTTAGGTAATTCTAACCAATTTAAACTAGATATTTTTGAAATATTACTAAAAGAAGCAATTAACCTTCCAATAAAAAAAACAGCAATATTTACTGCAATGATCTTATCAAATGCCGTTAGGCGTTTTAGTTTATCTTGAATATCTTGAGTAAGCGATGTCATATTAATTCCATCGGTTTTTGTTGAACTGATTTTTTTTCCAATACCACATGATAAAGAAACCTGTCAATGCGCCACCAACGTGAGCCATATAAGCGGTATTACTTGGACTAAAGAACGATTGACCTGTTAATGCTGAAACAACATCTAGAATAATAATTCCTGGTATAAAGTACTTCGCTTTTATTGGTATTGGTAAAAAGATAAGCATCAATTTGGCTTCAGGATTCATCATACCAAAAGCAGCTAAAACTCCCATAATACAACCAGAAGCTCCAACCATTGAAGCGTTATAAATAGGAAAAAGCTCTTTTAATTGCGAAAATTGAACTTGACTAATTCCACTAATTGCTTCATTTGATGTTAGCATTTTTATTATTTCGGAACTAGATATACCTGAAGCAATTAAATCGGTATGAAGTGGTAAATAATTAAAATAATAATAACCCAATTGAAACAACACAGCACCAAGTCCTGCAGAAATATAAATGAATAAGAATTTTTTGCTTCCTAATTGTTGTTCAACTGCAGTACCAAACATCCAAAGAGCAAACATATTAAATAATATGTGTGCAAAACCTCCATGCATAAACATGTGAGTGATAATTTGCCATGGTTGAAACAAATCGTTTGCTGGAAAATATAGTGCAAACCATTTGTACAATAATTCGCCATTACCAATTGTCATGGTTCCAATAAACATGACTATGTTAATAATTAGCAAGTGCTTTACTGTATCTGTAATCCTCATCATAATCTTACATGAATTTTTTGTCTAAATCATCAACATTCATTGTTATAAACGTTGGTTTGTTAGTTGGTGTTGTGGTTGGTTCTTTGCAAGCAAATAATTTGTTAACCAAATGTTCTTGCTCATCTTTTGTTAGTGTTTGACCTGCTCTTATAGCTAAACTTTTTGATAATGATTTTGCAAGCATGTCTGTCTGGCTAAAGTGATTGTCAGGCAGTTCATGTTGTGCATCATGAACTAATTGCTCCAACACCAAAGCCGCTTGGTCATTGGTTATAGAAGCCGGAATTCCTTGTAGCTCCAATCCATCATCTTCAAACTTTGAAAACACAAATCCTGTTTGTTCCAATTGAGCTCTTAAAGTTTCTAAAACTCTTATTTCTTCAGTGTAAAATTGTAGCGTTATAGGAAATAACAATTGTTGACTAATAGCCTCTTTAATGGTGATTTGTTGTAAAAATTCTTCATACAAAACACGTTGATGCGCACGATGTTGGTCAATAACCAACATACCAG